>NZ_JBRCHD010000037.1:0-55205 GCF_053489755.1 Rhodoflexus sp. | reverse complement strand
TCGCAGGACTTGTCGGGCGGGCGCAGGCTGCCTTTCCGCTTCTTCGCGCATGGCTTTGTAGAGTTTTTGCTCCTCCTCTTCGGTGGTATTGCGCAAGCGGATTTCTTGAACAAACGCCTTAACGAGTTGCGGATGGTTTTGCTCGGCGGCGGCGCGTTTGTAGATGTCCGTTACCTTGACAAGCGCTTGTTTTTCAAGCCTTTGCTGTAATAGCGAATCCACCGACTTCCACATGCGGCGGTAGTAAAGCGAATCAACGGACATGGCGGTAGCGATTTGATAATCAGTCGTTTGAATTTCGGTCTTTGGCCAAGTCATTCCTATCCAAAGGGACAGCAGACTCCAAAAAATCGGGGATAAGTTCATGGCAATGTTAGTTTGTGAGTAAATTACGTAAAACACTGAACCTTTTTTACCGCAAAGTGCGCTATGGTTTACGCAGAGAACGCCAAAGTTGGATCTATTCTAACCTTTAAATTGTGTTTATTCGCATCAATCATCATGATCTGCGTGCTATTTTATTTGTGTTATCATAATTCCTGAATCATACCAAAGGTTACTGACGAAGTAAAAAATGGAAATTTTTAACATCTCTTCCGATATCCGCGAGGCGCATACGCTCCCTACGCAGTTTTACACCGACCCGTTGTATTTTCAACAGGCAAAAGAGAAAATATTTGCCCGCTCGTGGCAGTGGCTGGGCGATGACGCTGCCGTGCAGTTGCCGCAACATGTGCAGCCGCTCACGCTGTTGGAAGGCTACCTGAACGAACCGCTGTTGCTCAGTTCCGATGAGCAGGGCGAAATCCGCTGTTTGAGCAATGTTTGCACGCATAGAGGCAAGGTGTTGGTTCAGCAGGCAGGCAAATGCCGCAAACTGATTTGCGGCTATCACGGGCGGCGGTTTGCGCTCAACGGGCAGTTTGAGCATATGCCCGAGTTCAAAGAAGTTTGCAATTTTCCCTCCGAGGCGGATAATCTCACACGTATTCCGCTGCAAAAATGGCATCGGTTTTTGTTTGCCGCGCTCGACCCACAGTGGGATTTAGCGCCCGCGCTGGCTGAAATCAACCGCCGCGTTGGTTTTCTGGACTTTGAGCGCTTCGGCTACGACCCGCTGACCTCCCGCGACTATCTGGTGCGGGCGCACTGGGCGCTGTATTGCGAAAACTATCTGGAAGGTTTCCACATTCCATTTGTGCATCCCGATTTGAACGCAACGCTAGATTTTGCGACTTATGCCACTGAAAATCACAGTTTTATGAGTTTACAAGTAGGCTATGCAAGCAATGGGTCCGATTGTTTTGCTTTGCCCAAAGGCCACCCCGATGAAGGCAAAGAAATCGCTGCCTATTACTTTTGGATTTTCCCCAATCTGATGCTGAATTTCTACCCTTGGGGGCTTTCGGTCAATGTGGTGAAACCTTTGCAACCCGACCTTTGCAAGGTGAGTTTCATTACGTACGTATATGACTATCAGCGATTTAGCCAACAAACAGCCGCGCTGACCGACAAGGTAGAGCGCGAAGATGAGGCGGTGGTGGAAAGTGTGCAACAAGGCATCCGTTCGCGCTTTTACAAGGCAGGCCGCTACTCGCCGCGCTATGAAACAGGCGTACATCATTTTCACCAATTGATAGCCAAAGCTATGAACGCTCAATAAATTCGGGTTTTTTTCGTTAGAATTACGCTATATTTCTATAATCAAATTGCTGATTTACTCATATATGCAAGGCTTTCAGGCGCTCACAGTACGTACAGCCCATTTGCCTCAGAAGGTGTTTGTACGGATGGCTTTATGTTTTTGGCTGTTTACAGGTCTTGTTTTAATAGCTCATGCACAAAAAATAGAATACAAGGTTGAAATTGTTGACGAAGATGGTGCGCCTATCAACCAACAAGGTATGCTTATTTTCAATAAGAAAGAACAGGCAACCATTCGCAATGGCAGGGGGCTTGTACTTTTGCCGCGCAACGCTCAGTGGATTTTTAGTGTGAAAGTCAATTTACAATCCGATGGAAATATTGATTATCAGCCTATCCATAAAGGCTGGACGATAAATAAGGATGCAGGAAAAATAACAGTGCGGCTACAAAAAGTAAGACCTGTTACGCTTTCGGTTAACTATCCGAATAAGAAGCCTTGGGGGGATGCCACAATTGTATTTCAGGGGCCTAATAACAATGATACCTTACAGTTGAAAGCCTCTCAAAATGGATTGATTAAGTTTGCAATCCCGCACCATGTAGATGTTGTCTCAGATAAAAATTACAAATTTTTTGTGGATGGATTTCCTGCAACTGTGGTATCAGAGCGAAGTAATATTATCAACATTGTTGCAGAGAGCGTGCGAACAGCAGATAAGGCAGTAGCCGCAGATAAACGCTCCACAGATGAGACGCGTCTGATGCTTTTAGATCATACCAGTAAAAAACCGTTGGCAAATAAGCGCATCACGATTGGCGACCAGACTGTTACCAGCGACGAACGCGGAATTGTCAGCGTGAAAATCAATAATGATTTAGACATCAAGGATTATGACATCACCAATCAGTTGGTAGATGACAACAACGGATTGGTAAAAGTATTTATCAAACCTATTCCACCCCCGATTGATATTACCTCCAGCGCATTATCGCTTGAAATGCAGTTGGAAGGACTGATCCGCATGCTGGGCGATAGAAATAACGTAATGGAGCAGGCGATTGAGAAAATTAAACTGCGGATCAATGCAGACCGGAGCTTTACCAAAGAACAGCGCGAACGACTCACCCGACAGATCCAGATTCTGGAAAATATTACTGACCAAAACGATTTAGCCTATAAAAAAGCCCATCAGGAAATCAAAAATATTCTCAAGCAGATCGGTACACGACCTGTTTCTGACACGACTATGGAGAAAGAACTCTCTATTGTCAATGCAAAACTAAAACAGGCAGAAGAAGAAAAAACACGCATCAGACAGGAGCAACTGGAAGCAGAGGAAAAATCGCGGATGCAGTTGGCAGCAGCGCTCAGCGTAGCAGGATTACTGTTGTTTATCGTATTAATATTTTTTATTGTCAATAAAAGCATCAATCGTCAGAAGCAGGAACTGGCGATGCGCATGGAAGAAATCAACCGTCAAAACGATAAAATCCGCTCACAAAACGAGTTGCTGATGATGCAACAGGATGAAATCGCACGTAAAAATTTGCGGTTGGAGGAACTTAACAACGAGAAGAATAGCCTAATGGATATTGTGGCACACGACCTCAAATCGCCACTCAGCAAAGTTGTCAACATTGCTCAGTTATTACCTGTCGTTGGTGATTTGAACGAAGATCAGCGCAATTATGTCAATATTATCCGCAAATCTGCCCTAGAAGGTACGCGCTTTATAGACAACTTGCTTGATATCAATGCAATTGAGCAAGGACAAACCATCGAAATTTCACAAGAGAACATCAGTTTGGCTGTTTTTCTCCCCGAGTTGCTGAAAAGTTTCCGCCATCAGGCCGACATGAAATCCATCCGCATGCACTTCCAGAACAAAGCCGATGATGCTATGATTAGCACAGACCGTGAATATCTGAAGCGCATCATAGAAAATCTGGTTTCAAATGCGATTAAGTTTTCACCGGCAGGCAGCAATATTTACCTCAAAGTGAAAGAAGTCGATATGCACCTGCATATTTCCGTGAAAGACGAAGGCCCGGGCATTAGCGAAGAAGACCACAAGCGGCTTTTCAAAAAATTCCAGCGACTTGCTGCACGCCCCACCGGCGGCGAAAGTTCAACAGGTTTAGGCTTGTCTATAGTTAAGCTACTGACTGAAAGGCTCGGTGGACGCATCATGGTCAACAGCGTACAGGGCAAGGGATCTGAATTTGTAGTCGTATTACCCAAAGATCCGGCTTTTAGCCCCAAAGTACTGGCTGCCGAATCAGAACTGGCATTCAGGCAGGATTGATGTCTTTTACAAGGAACTAATGGAAACACCTTCCACAAGGTAATCCATACTTACAGGCAAACCGTTGCAAATACCGTCGAGGTAATCTGCCTGCTCACCGGGTTCGATGAGAGAAAAGACAACCCGCTTGGCCGCCCCAGATATTTGCCTTGTGTTTTCGATGATAAATACCTCATACTTATCCGTTTTTTTGCTATCAGGTATTTGCCGTTGAAAATCAAGCGTTTGCCCCACTTTTACGCTGCCGAAATTGGATGCGCGGCTTTGTAATACGGTCTTGTCAAGGGGCAGTTAATTTGCATGAGGAAACAGTTAGGTCAATCAAAAATATGAATAATGTCTGTTTGGGCTGTCAGGTGCAGGGCGTGCAGTCCTGCTTTTTTTGCTCCTTCGATGTGCTGGATGGAGTCGTCTATGAATAGCGTTTCCGAAGCGCGAAGCCCGTGTGTTTCCAGAATGTAATGGAAGACCTCTGCGTGCGGTTTGCGCATGCCCAACAGATGAGAGTAATAATCCTGCTCGAAGAGATGCCCTAATCCTGTGATACTATGCTGATTTTCAATGATTTGATCGAATGCAGTTTTGTGAATGGCGTTGGTATTGCTCAAAAGAAAAGTGCGTTTGCTTTCTTTTAACTGTTTCAGCAGTTGCAGGCGCTCAGCCGGCAAGTCGAGCAACATGGCATTCCAGCAGTTGTCTATTTCCGCATCGCTGAGCGGCACTCCCAACTCCTTGCGGAGCGCGTGCCGAAACTCTTCGGGGCTTATTTTACCGATTTCGAAAGCATCGAAAAGCGCTTTTTGGTTGGCTTGGGTGTACCATTGAGCAAAATCTTTCCCTGTAATTTCCGAAAAGGCACGAATGGTACGCGGAATATCGAGATTTAAAATCACCCCGCCCAGATCAAAAATAATATTGGGAAAATCCTTTGGCTGCATCGTTTTTCTTTTTTCCGTCAAAATTGCCCGAATTTGCGATACTTTTTGTAACCTTCGCACAATTTTTCACTAAATAACCCATGAATAGACTACTAGTATGGCTTTCATGCCTTTATCTGCTTAGCGGTTGTGCTTCGCTGCCCGATCTTTCCGGGTATGCTCAGCAAACCCGCGAGTTGGCGGTGGCAGTTAATCAGTCTTACAACCGAACAGAAACCGATGTTACCCAGCGTTATATAAAAACAAGCCGCAAGTATATCATAGACACGCTGCGCAGTGCATGGCAACCTACGCAGCAGGCGCTGGCCGGCATGGCAGCCTATGCTGACGCGCTGGCAAAATGCACTGCCTCTAATAATGATCCGAAGGCACTCAACCACTTAGGAACGCAGTTGCAGCGGCTGGCAACTACTGCACGAGGCTTTGCGCCCGTTCAGGGCAGGGCGGCGAGCGAGCTAGCCAACACGGCAGTATTTCTGATCAAGCAGGCGCAGTTGGCAGCTACGCGGCGCAAATTAGCCTTTCTGCTCGAAGATTCGGATGTTGTTATCCAGCGTATGGCTGTACTGATACAGGAAAATCTGACGGACTTACAGCGCATCCATCGCGTAGTTTTGGAAGATAATTTTGATGATCTTTTTGTCAAATATGCAAGAACGGCGCGTCAGTATGAAGAGCGTCTGAAAATCAATGAATCGCTGATGCCGGAAATGCTCGCCATCGCCGAATACAGACAGGCAAAGTTGCAGGAGCGAAAGGCTAATTTATTACAAGCAATCAACATAGACCGCAATCCGGCGCAGCCTGCAACAGAGGAAGAGTTGGTTAAGCGCCGTGAGGCCGATATTTTGCAGGTTTATAATACAAATCAGGAATTTCTGAAAAATAACGAGTCTATTTACAGAGAATATGCGCAAAGCAGCGCTGCTATTAACGAACAACTCGTACAGTCTGAATTGCTGCACCGCAATACTATTGCTGCTTTGCAGGCATGGGCACAGGCGCATTCCTCTTTGAAGCGCATAGATGCTGTTGGACGTTTCTTTAGTTTTGCAGAATTTATTACAGCGGTACAAAATATCCAGCAGATCCATGCAGCATACGAAAGACCTTTTAACCCACAAAGAAGATGAGCAGAGCAAGTTGGGCTGCCCGATTGTTAGCCCTCACCGAAAAAGCCGAAGCGGCTGTCAGCAGTAAAAATCTGGACGCACAGATGCAAGTGCGTCAGGAACTGCGCGATTTTATGCAAAATCCCGAAGTTCCTACCGACGTATTGAACATTGCCAAAACTTTTAAGGACGACCTATCAACTGCTATCATTGACGGATCTATTAAAAACATACAGGCGCGAAGCGAGGAGCTGCGCCGCCTGACTGCAACTCTTGGGGAAATTACCGCCGATGTGCAGAATATCCGACAGGTAGTAGTTGCAGCAACTTCCCGCATTACCGACGGAATGCAACAGGCGATGACTGCTTTACAAGAGTTTCAAAAGATAGAAAGCCAGCTCAAAGCCAAGTTCAAATCTGCCGAAGACATAGAGACAATGGAAAAGTTGCAAACTGTATTCCAGTCCCTCAAAAAAACGCAGGAAGTTGTCCAAAACTTCAAGAAAGAGGTTGTCGACAAAAACAAGATGAGCTAATCTTTCACCAGAAGATCGCCAATGCTAATGTGCCGGTCTGCTTGCCCTTCATAAGTATAGTAGTTTAGTGAGGTAGCATCAGGAGCAGTTTATCCGGTAGGTTCGCCGGACTGCATAATTTCCCGCAGGCGTTTCTGCGATTTGTCCGATAGTGCATCGGGATTGATGTCCAACTGTCGGATAATGTCAGTCAGGCTGTTAATTTTTCCTTCCAGCGGAAAGAACTTATTAATCAGAATGACGCGGGTATCTTTCAAGATGCAATAGCCGGACTTGAAATTGCCTTTTTCGTAGCGCAAGATATAATCGGTTTCTGCAATGAGATTTTCCAGCGAGTCTAAAAATGGTTTTGTGTAGCGAATCATTGCTTCCTAAGCATTTGTCAGGCGGCGCACAGTTTCGACGAGTACATCAAAGTTGATTGGCTTTTGGATGTAATCGTTAATGCCTACGCTGCGGAAATCGTCCATTGTGTAGTTTTTGGCATTACCCGTGATAGCAACAATAGGCACAGATGCTTTGCGGGCATCGGTCAGTTGGCGCACCTTAGTAGCGCACTCCATCCCATCCATTACGGGCATACTGATGTCCATTAGGATAATATCGCAGTCGTTGGTTTCCAAGTAGTCCAGCACTTGCTGGCCGTTTTTAACTACTGTGATATCGAAGTTTTGGAACTGCAATACGCGGCGGGTAATATTTTGAATCACAGAACTGTCTTCGGCTATGAGTACTTGTTTGGGCATGTTGATTGGGGTTTAATAAATTGATGCAATTTTACGAATTAATCTGCAAAATTGATCGGTAATGCTGCTGGAACTCTGTAAAAAGGCGGATGATTTCGGCAAATTCTTCTTCCGCACGGCTTGTTTGTCCTTGTTTGAGCGCAGCCTCAAAACTTGCAGCAGCCGCGTATAACTTTTCTATGCCAAGCGTTCCGGCATTGCCTTTCAGGGTGTGCAGAATGCTCTTGGCTTGGTCGAATTGCTGCTCGGAAACGTGCATGGCAAGTGCCTCGATTAGTTGGCGGCTTTCCTGCTCAAATTCAACAAATGATTCTTCTACCATTTCTCTGCCGCCGTATTTGGTCATTTGTGCAATGACTTCGGGGCTGATAACATTCGGCGAATGGTTGCTTGGCGGGTGCTTTAATGTGAGCAGATCCTCTGCTGCATCGGCAGGCGGCGGATTGTGGATGTCCTTGCCGGCAATCATTTCTTTGACTTTAGCAATCAGCGCCTGTGCCTTGATTGGTTTGGCGATAAAATCGTCCATGCCGGCTTGTAAGAAACTTTCTCGCTCTTCTTGCATGGAAAAGGCTGTCATAGCAACAATCGGCGGCAGATTGGGGATGCCGAGCTGTTTGATGTGCTGCGTAGTCTCTATGCCATTCATTACAGGCATTTGAACGTCCATAAAGATAAGATCAAAGGCCTGCTGCTGTACGATCTCAATGGCTTCTTTGCCGCTGCGGGCGATGCTTACATGACAACCTGCGCGTTTGAGAATGCTGCGGGCAACGTTGAGGTTAACGCTGTTGTCATCTACGACTAAGATATAGGGGTTAGAAAGAATCTGCCCGCTGATTTGTGTGTCGCGCAGGTGCTCACTTTCCTCCATCACCACATCATCTGCAGCGCATTCTTTGGCGCGAAAGGTGAACCAGAAAGTACTGCCTTTGCCCGGTTCGGATGCCACGCCAATGTCGCCGTGCATTAGGCGGCAAAGCTCTTGGGAAATAGACAGCCCAAGCCCTGTGCCGCTATAAGATTTGGTGTAGCTGTTGTCTAACTGGCTGAACTTTTGAAAGAGTAGATTTTGCTGTTCGGGCGCAATACCAATGCCTGTATCTATTACTTTGGCTCTGAGCAGATAACCCTGTTGGTGTTCGTCCAGCAAAATATCGTTGGGATCGGGCATTTGTTCAACTTCGAGCAGAATTTCGATGCTGCCTTTTTCGGTAAACTTGAGCGCATTTGAAGTCAGGTTGGAGAGGATCTGCAAGAGGCGCGTTTCATCGGCAATGATATAGCGCGGCACATCTTCTGCCACCCGATAGCCGAAGGCAATATCTTTCTGTAAAGCCCGTTGCTGGAAAAGCGCGATGAGCTTATCCATCATTTTGAGGGTAGAAATCGGGGTTTTGCGCAGCTCCATTTTACCGGCTTCAATTTTGGACAGATCCAATATGTCATTCAGGATGTGGAGCAGCGTTTCCGAAGATTTTTTGATCGTTGTGATATATTGCTGGTATTCAGGTTCTAAGTTTTCGGCTTCCGACAGCAGATCTATCATCCCAATGATACCATTCATAGGGGTGCGGATCTCGTGGCTCATGTTGGAAAGGAAGCGTTTTTTGACCTCGAGCGAGTGTTCGGCAAGCTCTTTGGCGAGGCGTAACTCATCGGCAGCTTTTTTCTTGACGGTGATGTTGTGTGCAACGCCCGCAACTTCATCAACCTCAAAGCCATTTGTCGTAATAATTGGGCTGAGGAAAACCTCGTACCAGTACTCTTCGCCATTAATGCCGATCATCTTGCGCTCGAACTGCTGCGGATAGCCCGAAAAGGCGAGTTTGTATTTGTCTAACCAGAAATACGCCTGTTCGCGGTCGTTCTGGCGATAAATATCAGGCAGCGACATGCCTGAGGTAAGGTTGAGGTTGTACAGCAATCGCAGCGAATTGGCATAGTTACCATTGAAGCGCGTAATGACGAGGTCTTTGTTGACCGACCACATCAGGTGTTGCCCACTTTCAAAAATAGCTTGCAGGCGGGCGTTTTGCTCGTTGATTTTTTCCTGATTTTGCGTTCTTTGGATAGCCGTTGCCAACTGCCCCGAAATAAAGTTGAGCAAATCCAAGTCGCGTTTGTTGTACATTTTCCGGTCGCGGTACGACTGCAAGATAATCATCCCGATGACTTTCTGGTCAATTTTGAGCGGTACGCCCATCCAAGTCTGCGGCAGCGGATCTTCGGCATGAATATCATTACTCTGAATGATGCGCCGCATCATGTCGTCGTAAAAGAACATAGGGCGGTCAAATGTGAGTGCATATTCAGCAAAGGCTCTGCCTTGTATGCCCTCGTCGGGGGCGTAGTCCGAATTGACGAAGTAAGGGAAATAAACACTCTGATCTTTTTCGTTGCGCAGTGCAATGAGGAAGCTATCTACTTCTATGGTTTTCTTAAGCTCCATGTAGAAGTTGTGGTAGAGCATCTCCAGATTGGTACTATTGACCGTCAGGCGAGACAGGTTATAGTACAGGGTTTGTGCCTTTTCCGAGCGGATTTGCTCGGTAACGTCGTGGAATACAGCCCGATACATAGCGGATTTTCCTTCCTCAAAGCTGTAACTGATGCTGCCGCGCAGGCTGATTTTGCGCCCACTGCGGCTGACAAAGCAGGTTTCAAAATTACCAACTGCACCTTCTATGGCTGCTTTTTCCAGCATTTGGCGCATGGTGAGCGAACTGTCTTCATGGACAACATCTTGCAAGCGGATCGTGCGGAGGTCTTCGGGCGTGTACTCCATCGTATTGTACCATGCCTTATTGACAAATGCGAACTGGCCTGTCTCATTGGTGATTTGAATCAGATCGCTTGCATTGTCGAATAGGTCTTGCAACAGCAGGTTGCTTTGCGTAAGTGCCTGCTGTACGCGCATGGTTTCGGAAATATCTTCGCCAACAATTGTCACCGAAGCCGGCTCACCACTTGTATTGTTCCAGACAATAGTATTGAACCGCAGTTGCAGGTATTCGCCATTAGCACACCGTAGCTTGCCGCGAAAAGTATTGAGAAGTTGCTCGTGGAAAAATTTACTGTTGCCAATGAGTTTATCCGTATTGTCGAATATTAGGATCTGCTGTAGGGGGATGCCGATTAGCGCTTCTTCATCCCATCCGGTGCTCTGCAACAAAAAGCGGTTGCAATAAGAGATGCACCCGTCTGTTTCTACCGTCAGTGCAAGGATCTGTGCTTTTTCTATGGCACTCTCCAGCCCCTCGCGCGAGTAGCGCAGGGCTTCAGCGCGTGTAATTTCTAACTCCTTAGCTTTGCGCTCGGTAATGTCGGATGCTGAAAAGATAAACCCTTCGAAATCGTTTTGGTTGTCGAAATAAGGCACGCCATTTTCCAACATCCACCGATAGTCGCCGTTTTGTTTGCGCAGCCGGTAGCTGATCTCAAAGTTTTGCCGCTTGATCAGGTTGCTGTTGAATACGCTCATGACATGGTTGCGGTCTTCGGGATGAACGTATTGCAGCCACTGAATCTGTCCTTCCCCTTGCAAGCCGACAAACCGATACCAACGCTGGCTAAAGAATACAAAGTTGCCGTTTGCGTCGGTAGTACGCAGCAACGAGGGCGAGTTATCGGCAATAATTCGAAAGCGATTTTCACTTTGTACTAACTTGTTTGCTAACCGCGCTTGTGTGATGAAACTGCCAATTTCGGTACTAAGCAGGTTGAGCAACAGTGCAGAGTTGCGTATATAGCTTTCTAACTCTACAAGCAGCACGTGTCCGACTTTGTTTTCGATGATAATCGGAATAAACATCAGGTGGGTCTGCTGCTCTCGGCTGAGTGTTCCGGCAGGAAGTTCGAGTGATTGCCGTTCCTGAAAGACAGTCGGGTACTGAGCAGTCTGAATTTCCTTGAGAATGGGTAGCAGGCGGTTGTCTATGTTAAAATGGAACTTGAGCAGCGCAAAGTAAAGATCGTTGCTCACTTGGTAAAATCCTGCACCTTTGATATAGTCCAGTTCATAAAGTTTGGCAATAGCAGCGATGAGAATATCATCGGTTCGGTGCATACCCGCAATAGCGCGGATAGTTTCTTTGACTACTTTCAGTTCGTTGTAGCTGGCAATAACAGATTCTTCGTTTGCCTGCTGGTGGGTAACATCGCTTAGGAAACCTATCAGCATATCTTGTCTGCCGTAGCGTACTTTTCTGAAAAGGACTTCGTTTTCACGCAAATCGCCAAGGGGGCTTTTTGCCGTCCAGTGGTAGGTAGCTTGCTGGTTTTTCCATGCTTCGATGATCTGTTCGCGCAAGCGTTTTTTATGAGCGGGGACCGAATGTATGAAGTCTTGGAAAGGGATACCTGTTAGTCCTTTGGCAGATTGTTTTTGTAAAAAACGTGCAGCAGTTTCATTGATTTCTACTACTATTCCGCCCGCATTGAGTAGCACCATTGCCTGTGGACTGTTTTGAAATAATTGGCGGCAATAGTCTTGCTGCGATGTTTCGGGCTGCTCGCCGCTAATGTCCCATGCCGACCAGCGGACATAGCTGCTGCTTTCTGTGATGCCTGTTACTTGCTCCAAGCGAGCTTCGAAGCGCACGTAGTGCAGGTTGCCATTTTTGTCTATCAATTGCTGTTCGCCCTCTGTACGGGTCTGTTCGATGAGCTGCTCGATGTAACTTTTGAACAGATGCCTTTGGTCATAAACAATAAAATGGCGGAGATTCTCGGGTTTTCCTTCCTTGCTGAAGGGCTCGAAAAGTTTCCTCATTTCATCGCTCATGCGGATGATATTACCCGAAAGATCATGCAGACATATCCAAGAGGCGCTGCTCCTTGCAGGCTCTCCTACCTGATGATGTAGTTTTTCCTCCAGTATCTTAAGTTGCGCACGCAACTTTTCGGCTTCCTCTTGTAGCAATGCTCTGCTTTTTCCTGTATCGGGAATGATCATGCTTTGTTTCTCTATGCGCTCGAAGACACTCCTAATGTAGCAATTTACCCATAAATAGTATAACTTTTTTAGTGCAAATATTGACCCGAATTTAAATCTGGCAGAAGGGATTGGTACGCTGTTCATATCCGATGCTCGTCTGCGGCCCATGTCCCGGATAAACAACTGTTTCAGGCGGCATCGTGTAGAGTTGCTTGCGAATATTAGCGAGTAATTGCGCGTGGTTTCCGCCGGGAAGGTCTGTCCTGCCAATGCTGTTGAAAAACAGCACATCTCCGCCAATGCAAAAACCATCTTTCGGGCTGTAAAATACCAGATGTCCGGGCGAGTGTCCGGGTACAAATCGGATTTCCATTTGCGCACTACCAAAAGTTAGCGTATCCTTTTCGGTCAGAAAACCCGATGGCTCGGCGGGTTCGTAGCCACCGAAGCCGTACATACCTGCATATTGCGGTACAGAAGATAGTACGACCTGCTCTTTTTCAGGAATCAGGAAAGGGACTTTGTAGGTCTGCTGGATGAAATAATTACCCAAAACATGGTCTATGTGGCAATGTGTATTGACAAGCAGGACGACTTCTAATCCATTATTGGCAATGTATTGTTGCAAAATAGCCTTTTCGCGCCGATGATAGCATCCCGGGTCAATAACTACAGTTTTGCCCTGCGGATCAGACAGCAGATAAGTGTTCTCTTGAAATTCGTTGAAGGTAAACGAGTGAACTTTAATCATTACCAAGCGCTATAGCACAACTAATTTTACATCTATGTTGCCCCTTGTGGCTTTTGAATAGGGGCAGGTATTATGTGCAGTAGCTACGAGTTCTTCGGCTTCTTGTCTGCTAAGATGGGGGAGTGCAACGTGTATTTCTGCGCCCAGCCCGTAGCCGCCTTCCTTGTCTGTACCGATATGTACCAATACAGTAACAGTAGCATCAGTCAGATTTTTTCCTTTACCTGCAGCCTGTAAAGCTCCACCAAAGCAAGCGGCATAGGCTGCAGCAAACAGTTGTTCGGGGTTGGTGAAATTACCTTTAGGTCCGCCGAGCGCTTGTGGTTGGCGCACCTCCAAATCTAAAATACCGTCATCGGATTTGACGTTGCCTGTGCGAGCGCCTGTATTGGTTACAGTTGCAGTGTAGTGTATCTTGCTAAGCATAGTAATTAGTTGATTGTTGTTGATATGGGTAAAAATAGTAACTATTAGCAAACTTTATGCTTCGGGCACAGGAGGAATTCCCGACCCTTCGGGTACTTGTTCTATCAGACGCGCTATTTCTTCCCTGATCTGCTCTATTGTATAGCTGTCATCGAAAACGATAGGGGGCTTGAAACGAACCGAGAGCGTTGTTCCGCGCTTTTTGAGGCGTAGTCCTTTTTTGTCGAAAGCGCGGCGGAAACCATTGAGAACGACAGGCACAACAATGGGCTTATAGTCCTTAATGATGTGTGCTGTACCCTTGCGGATGGGAGCATAAGGTTTGGTAGTGCCTTGTGGAAAGTTGATCACCCAGCCGTACTCCAGCGCTTTTTTAATCTTTTCAGGTGCATGCCGGTCAGGTGCGCGTTGTACGTCTTCGCCCTTGCTGCGCCACGACCTCCTAACCGTTACTGCGCCGGCATAGCTGAACAGCTTCGGCAAAAATCCGCTTTCCATCATGGTTTCTTCCGCAGCCACATAAAAACTTTTAACACGTGGCATAAAAAAATAGACAGGAAAGCGGATAGTGTCTTTCATTCGCCACTTGACACTGCAAAAAATATGGTACAGCGCGATCACGTCGGCATAGTAGGTCTGATGGTTGGAGATGAATAAAACGTTTTTATCCGGTAAATCCATCAAATATTCAGAGCCTTCTATTTTGAGCTTATTGATAATATTCATTCTCGCATAAGTACCAACGGCAAAAACGCTCATTAATGCGCGTTTGAAAATAAGCCAGTTGCCAAAAGGATCGCGCCGCAGAAGTTTTAAACGGGGCAATTTGACTTTCTTAGGATTAAATATGCGAAGTGCCATTGCTGATGAAGGTTTACATTGTTGCAAAATTGTTATGATCGCATCCCGATATTGATACCATCTTCACTCACGCATAATTAATAAAAAAGCAGCTAATTCGCTATTCACTAATGAACGAAATGACTTCCGATGGAAGTTCGTGTCCGCCTTCAAAGTTGACAATCTTCGGACAGAGTCCTGCTGCTTCTAAGGCATCAAAATGTTTTTCGGCTTCGCCTTCGGCAATCAATTCGTCCTGATTACCATAAACGAAAAGCAGTTCATGCTGAGGAATAGCCGTTTCATGGATATTTGCCAGCACGTCGGCAGGCATTTCGCCCGCCCATAAAATCAGGCGGGTGTAGGGCGCTTGGTTTTGTGCCAGCCAGCGGCAAAGCGTTGCGCAGCCCTGCGAAAAGCCCAGCATATAAACCTGCGGCACGTCTTTGAAATGCGGCTTTGCCGATTCGGTTGCATAGACGGTTTGCAGGTAGCGCATGTTGTTGGCAATGTCGTTCAGGCGGTCTTCGCGGGTCATCCAAACCGCGCCGACTCTGCCCTCAAAGCCTTTGAGGTAGTGTTTGGAAAGTCCCTGCGGCGCGATGATATAGTTGCGGGCAGGGTCTAAATGAGTAAACTTACGCAAAAAATAGGCTGCCAACTGCCCGTAGCCGTGCATGACAAACCAGATTTTTTCTGTTTGAGCCGAAAGTTCGCCCCAAGTGTAATAGCGGGCGTTGAAATTAAAAACAGCATCGTGTTGTGTAATATCTTCCATCGGTTACAGCCGCTCGCGCAAGGTTTTTGCCAGTTCTTCGTAGCCCGGTTTGCCCAAAAGCGCAAACATATTGACTTTGTAAGCCTCTACTCCGGGTTGGTCGAAAGGATTGACGCCCAAGATATAACCGCTAATGGCGCAGGCTTTTTCAAAGAAGTAGAACAACTGCCCGATGTAGTATTCGCTAATGGTCGGTATTTCAATCACCAGATTAGGCACGTTGCCTTCTATGTGTGCCAGCAGCGTGCCTTTTTCCGCCATTTTATTGACGGTGTGCATATCTTTGCCTGCTAAGTAGTTGAGTTTGTCCAAATCTTCGGTATCGGTCGGAATCAGTACTTGGCGGCGGGTTTTGCCTACGGAAATCACTGTTTCAAACAGGTTGCGCTCGCCGTCCTGAATGAGTTGCCCCATCGAGTGCAGGTCGGTTGTAAAGCCAACGCCTACAGGCAGAATGGCTTTCAGGTCTTTGCCTTCGCTTTCGCCGTAGAGTTGCTTCCACCATTCTACGAGGTATTGCAGGCGCGGGTGGTAAGTTGCCAGAATTTCAATGTTTTTGCCCCGACGGTACAGCGCATTGCGCACGGCAGCGTATAGCGAAACCGGATTTTTTTCCATGTCGCTGCCTTGCTGCGAATGAAGCTCCATGTCGCGTGCGCCTGCCATCAGTTGGCGGATGTCAAAACCTGCCACAGCAATCGGCAGCAAGCCCACAGGGGTCAGCACCGAAAAGCGCCCGCCCACATCGGGTGGAATGGAAAAGGTTTGGTAGCCTTCCTGCGTAGCCATTTTGCGCAGCGCACCCGATTCGGGGTCGGTGATGGCAATGATGCGCTCGCGTGCGCCTTCCTTGCCATAGCGCTTTTCCAAATCCTGCTTTAACAGGCGGAAAGCAATTGCAGGCTCGGTAGTTGTTCCCGACTTGGAAATAACGGCAACGGCATAGCTTTTATCTGCCAGAATGTCCATCAGGTCGGCGTGATAGTCGGCGCAAATGTTCTGCCCTGCAAAAATGACTAATGGGGCTTTGCGTTGTTCTTTGCTCAGCATTGGGCTGAAATGGTGCGAAAGCGCATCAATCACTGCCTTTGCGCCCAGATAGGAGCCGCCAATGCCCACTACGACAAAAATATCGGCGACTTGCTGCATTCTGCGGGCAGCAACTTCTATTTCGCTAATTAACTGCTCGCTGGTGCTGCTCGGCAAGTTGACCCAGCCCAGAAATTCGCTGCCTTTGCCGGTGCGGTTGCGCAAGGCTTCGTGGTGCTGGTCTATTTCTGCCTGATAGCGGCTAATATCTCTGTGAAGTACAAACTCTAAGATTTTGCTGATGTCAATTTTCAATGGTTCCATTTCTTTGCGTTCAGTGTGCGTAGCAAAGATAAAATTTTAGTCTTAACGAAACCGACGCATATCAATACCGCACCTGAATTTCACTTAAAAAAGAAGTTGCCGCGAATCTGTACCGAGCAAGGCGTTTCGGTAGCAAGCGGTACGGGTTTTCCGGTGAGTTTGTCCAACCAACTGCGGCGTTTGTCTTTGACCTGTAACTCGCTCATCATCAGTTGAATTGCCCGATGAATAGTTGGAAAGGGGGGAGTAATATCTTAATAACACCCAGTCCTCCTGTGATGAAAATATCCAGATGTTTACCTTCCAGCGCTTCGTTGCGCAGGTCTATAATGGTTTCGCTGAAATAGCTTTCAATGCGGATTTGAAACTCATTACCAACTATTTGAGCCGTCCGAAAGTCAATTTTCTGCGTTCCGAACAGGGCAGTACCTTTAACGGGACGCTCATCCAGCACAGGCATCTCCTGCTTTTCACTGTTGAAAATGGTTTGAAAAGGCGCTGTTTGCATAGTTGGAGACACCACTGTGCGTTCGTAGGCAGCCTCTTGTACAAACTGCGGTTGCTGTTGTGCAGGTGGAAAAATTTTGTGGCGAATGGATTTGGGAAAGTCGGAAATTACAGGCTTCAAATCTTCAATGCATTCGGCTTTCATGGCTTCCTGCAAGCGCCTTTCGTATTCTTTTTCATCCAGATTTTGCTAGGAAAAGGCAGTTTGCAGCGCCTGAATGACCTCTTCCATCTTTTTAGGAAGTCCGTAAGTAGTTTTCATGGCTGTGGGCGTGTGTAAAGTAGTACGGCTCATTTGACGATTGCGCAATTAAAAAGTGCGATACGTAGAGTAATCATACGCCAAATCAGCCTGCCGGGTTTTTTAAAAAATATAACCTCAGCGTTCTTAGCGTAAACCTCAGCGTTCTTAGCAGTAAAAAGAGTTCAACCGTTAAGGACACTGAGTTTAAAACGCTGAGTTCGCTGAGGCTCAATTTATTTGCGTATTAGTTGCTCTTGGCGTTCTTCACGTACTTTTCCAGCCACTGATCCATTTCCCACAGCATGTGCATCACGGATTCCTTGGCGCGGTAGCCGTGGCTTTCGTGTGGGAGCATTACCAATCGGGTAATAGCGCCATGTCCTTTCAATGCGTTGTAGAAACGCTCACTCTGGATCGGGAAAGTGCCTGAGTTGTTGTCAGCCTCGCCGTGGATGAGCAGAATCGGCTCTTTGATTTTATCGGCATACATAAACGGCGACATCTGGCTGTAAATTTCAGGAGCTTCCCAGAACGTGCGCTCTTCGCTTTGGAAACCAAACGGAGTCAGCGTGCGGTTATAAGCGCCGCTGCGGGCAATGCCTGCACGGAAATAGTCGGTGTGCGCCAGCAGGTTTGCGGTCATAAATGCGCCGTAGGAGTGTCCGCCAACGGCAACACGGGCAGGATCCATTACGCCGAGGCGCGTGCCTTCCTCAATCAGCGCTCTGGCGTTCATCTCCAACTGTTGCACGAAAGAATCGTTTGGCTGCTTATCGCCTTCGCCTACAATAGGCATCGAGGCATTGTCAAAAACGGCGTAACCTCTTGTTACCCAGAAAATAGGCGAACCCCAAGAGAGGCGCGTAAAGCGATACGGCGACCCACTTACACGACCTGCAGCGTCGGCGCTCTTGTACTCACGCGGATATGCCCACACGAACGAAGGCAGCGGTCCGTCTTCTTTTTTGTAGCCCGCAGGCAAGTACAAATCGGCAGTCATTTCCACGCCGTCGGCGCGCTTGTATTTCAATAATTGTTTGGTTACGCCTTTCAGACCTTCGTAAGGATTGGTGAAAGCAGTCAGTTGTGTTATCTGCTTTTTCTTCAAGTCGCGAAGGAAGTAGTTCGGATTCTCGGTTGTTGATTCGCGGACGGTAACTAACAGCTGTTTCTCATTGTTGATAATATCAACAGGTCGCTCGTAGTAAGGAGCTTCTGAACGCCATAAACGGGTTACTTTCTTGGTAGTCAGGTTGAATAAATCTACAAATGGACGGTCGCCTTCGGGAGAAGCGCCTGCGCCGAAGAAGTAAATTGTGTTGTCTTTCTGGATGTCCAATACGTTGCGTCCGAAGGCGTTGCGCTTGGTGCGCGGCGTGCCCGGATCGGTGTAGGTGTCTTCGTAGGAGCGGTCGAAGAGGACAACCGGAGCGGCTTGCGCATCGGGATGGATGACGTGTACGATCTCTTTGCGGGTAGCCCACCAGCGCTCGCGGGCGAAAGCCGTTCTCTCATTGCCCCATGTAATGCTCGTAAAACGGAATTTGGTTGCCAGAATCTCCTTTGCTTGTCCGTCGAAGGGAGCATTGAGCGCGAACACGCGGTCGCGGATGGCTGCTTCTTTTTTGGGATCGCCCTCGTCCTGTGCTTCTACCCATACGATGGTTGCAGGTGCATCGGCTCGCCAGCTGTGGCGGCGCGGGCCTGTTGGTACGGCATCAAAACCTGTCGGGAGGTTTTCTGCCAGCGGGCGGTCTGTCAAAACTTTTACCAACTTGCCCGTAGCAGCGTCGTAAACAGCTACCTGATAAGGGAAGTTATTGACAGGTACTAAGTAAGAAAATGGACGCTTGATGATTTGCATCATCACAAAACGGCCGTCGGGTGAAGCAGAAGCCTCGCCGATCATACCTGCCTCGCCGATTGGGGTCAGCGTGCCGTTCAGGTCAGTAATAACTGTTTGAGCTGTGGCGTAGTACTCAAACATTTTCTCGTCGGAAGGAGATTTGAGCAAGTCCTGATAGGTGCGTGCAGGGGCGCGTTTGCCTACGTTTTCTTGTACTATCGGGCCTTGCGGCACGTTATCGGCAGCAGGGGCAGCGCCTCTTCCCTGCGGAATAATGGTGCAAAGCAGGCGCTTGCTATCGTTCATCCACTCAAAGGGAGTACCGAGCACGCTATTGAGGACAAAGTTACCTACACGGTTGGCAGTTGCTGTTGCTATGTCAATTACCCATAGTTCAATGGACTTATCTGTTGTATGTGCGAAAGCAATTTTCTTTTCATCAGGCGACCACGAAACGTTGGAAATCAGCGCATTAGCAGGCATGCCTTTCACATCAATTTCTTCTTTGCCCATCACTTTGCGCAGTTTAATGCCTACAATGTAGCCTGCGCGGCTCGGGCCATTAGTATTAGGATTGATCCGAAGACCAGCTAAGCGCAGTTCGGGCTGTGAAAGCTCGGCAATGCTTGGCAGTTCGGACTGCATCAACAACACCATCCAGTCGCCTTTGCTGTCAATGCTTACGCTTGGGGTAGAGGATGCATTGACCAAATCAACAATAGATTGCGGTGGGGTCTGGTATTTGACATCTATTTGCGCCAGCAGTTGTGCGGCAGGGCTGAGACCGCATAGCAGCAGCATCGCCCCGCGAAATAGTAGTTTTTTCATACGTATTCGTGTTGTTTTTCCGAATGCGCCAAAGGTACGCAATTTTCCTATTTACAGGGAAGAGTAAACACAAGTTGCCTGTTTGTTGCACACGCCACAAATCATACTGCAATGCATCATATACCACGTGGATTTTATCCTGATTATATACTGGTAGCATGAAAATCAACCCTGCCCCCCTTTTGCTGATCTGAATTTATCCATCATGCAATTCATAATGGTATAAGTTACCGATTAGAAAATATCGCTTTGTGTCTGCTATGCGGGCTAAAGTACGTTGTCAAATTTAGGGTACATATACAAAAAAGGCGTACCGCATGATGTAGTACGCCTTTTTTACTTTGATCTTGCACCGGACTATACCATTGCCGTAATTTGGCTTTGGGCATAAATGCCGCTGCGCAGTTTATCAGAAATTTTTTCGAATGCTTCAATAGTGCGGTTTACATCATCCAAACTATGAGCAGCTGTAGGAATCAGACGCAGCATAATTACATCTTTCGGCACTACCGGATAGATAACGACAGAGCAGAAAATGTGGTAGTTTTCGCGTAGGTCTATGATCAGATTGGCAGCCTCGTTAGTGCCGCCACTCAGGAATACAGGGGTTACAGGGGACTCGCAGGCACCGATTTTAAAGCCGCGTGACTTCAGTCCGCTTTGCAGCGCATTAACAATTTCCCACAGCTTATCTTTCAGTTCGGGCATTGTGCGCAGCATTTCCAGACGCTTCATATTACCGATGACAATTGGCATGGGCAGCGTTTTGGCAAAAATCTGCGAACGACAGTTGTAGCGCAGGTACTCAATCACGTTTTCAGGGCCTGCAATAAAGCCGCCAATACTTGCCATTGATTTGGCGAATGTAGAAAAATACAAATCTACTTCGTCCATTACGCCGAAGTGTTCAGGTGTGCCAATACCTGTTTTGCCCATCGTGCCGAAGCCGTGCGCATCATCTACCAGCAGGCGGAACTGATATTTTTGCTTCAAGGCAACAATCTGATCCAGTTTACCCAAATCGCCAAGCATACCAAATACGCCTTCTGTAATTACCAGAATAGCGCCGCCTGTTTCATTGGCAAGTTTGGTAGCGCGTTGCAACTGCTTTTCGCAGTTTTCAATATCGTTGTGGGGGAACATGAAGCGCTTGCCCATGTGCATCCGCAAGCCGTCTATGATACATGCGTGGCATTCTGAATCGTACACAACTACGTCGTGGCGGGTCAGAAGTGCGTCAATAACCGACATGATACCCTGATAGCCATAGTTAAGCACCATTGCATCTTCCTTGCCCACAAACTCGGACAGTTGTGCTTCGAACTGTTCAATAATTGTAGAGTTGCCCGACATCATGCGTGCGCCCATCGGATAGGCAAGTCCGTATTGTTGTGTGGCTTCTGTATCAGTTTTGCGGATTTCGGGATGATTGGCAAGTCCCAGATAGTTGTTCAGGCTCCAGTTCAACACTTCCTTGCCTCTGAACATCATATGAGGGCCGATTTCGCCTTCCAGTTTAGGGAAAGCAAAATAACCATGAGCTACCTGCGAATGTTGCCCCAGCGGGCCACGATTGGTTTTGAGTTTCTCAAATAAATCTACCACGGCTTCAAGTATTGGTTTTTTACGATAAATCCGGCAAAGTTAAGGAAATAACCTGAGTCCGACAACGCGCAATTGGCGCGCTTTTGGGGCTTACTTATACGCATGAGTAGTTAAAAATTTTTTAACCAGTTGCTAAGCAAAGCCGCACCACAGGCAGTCATTACCGATTCGGGATGAAATTGTACTCCTTTGATGTCATACTGCTTGTGAGACAGTGCCATAATTGTTCCATTGGTACTAAGGGCAGTTACCTGCAAGCAATCGGGAAGGGTTGCTACTGCCCATGAGTGGTAAAGCCCGACCTCAAAAGTTTCGGGCAGCCCGCAAAACAGGCGCTCTTGCGGCTCTGTTACGCGGATAGGAACTTTCATGCCGTGCCATACCTGCCCCATATTAAACAATACCCCGCCAAAGGCTTCTGCGATTGCCTGATGCCCTAAGCATACTCCTAAGATAGATTTCTTGCTGCCATAAGTCATTAGAATATCGCGCATCAGCGGTATTTCCGAAGGCACGCCCGGCCCAGGCGAAAAAATTATTTTATCATAGTTTGCAACTTCGGGCAATGAGATTTCATCGCAAGTGCGTACTGCCCATATACCATCGAAATTTTCATCAATCAGTTGTGCAAGGTTGTAAGTAAAAGAGTCGCGATTATCTAACAATAAAAGTCGGACAGACATGAAGCAGGGACAAGGTTTTTTACTAAAAACAACTTATTTTTCACTCAAAAATACGGGAATAATCCAATGGTCAATTTCTACGAAGTGCTGGGCTTGCCCAATTTTTCCTCAGTGGCGGAGGTTAAATCTGCGTTCAAACGATTGGCCTTACAGTATCATCCCGATCGCAACCCTAATGATCCGCAGGCGGAAGACAAATTTAAAGCGATTAATCAGGCTTATCAATACCTGAGAAACCCCGATAAGAAAGCCCGTTATGACTATCTTTTGCGCATTGGCTACGATCCGAGGCGATATGCTGCACCTGCAAAAAAGTCTGTCTATCAGCCGCAACAACGTCGCCGCGCCTACGTGCGCACTATGTCGCCCGAAGAGCAGGCAGAACACGACCGCTACATGAAAGCCGCGCCATGGGTTGCTGTGGCAATAGTTGGATACATGTTTTTTATCGTTTATTCGCTGTTCGCATTTATTGGAAGAGTTAATTACCACTGGGCTTATGAGGCATATAAGGAAGGCAAATACATGAAGGCAGAGTACTACCTCAACCAAGGTTTAGGAACAGATCACAATTATTTTCGCGCCTTGTTTCTGCGCGGGAAAATTTACATAGATCACTTCGGATTTTACAGCGAGGGGCGCAATCTGATTCAGGCTGCCATAGACAACGCAGAAATTGAGTTTCCTGAACACTATTTTTATCTCGGACTTGCCCATGCTTATTTGCAAAATCCCGATTCGGCACGGCTCAACTTTTTATATGCTTTTGAGCGGATGCCGCCCGACAAGGAGAAATACATGCGGGCAGCAACGCTTTTACTGTATAAAAACCAAGCGCTCGATCATGCAAAAACGATCTTCGAGGAGATGCTGCGCAAGGGTATGGCAGATGAGGCTGTCTTTACAAGTCTGGCGCTGATTGCCAATGCCAAAGAGGATTATGCGGCAGAGGTGCAGGCCTATTCCAACGCTATTTTGTGCAATCCGCGCAACGGAAACCTGTATTACCAACGCGCATTGGCTTATGTAAATCTGGCGAAAATTCCGGAGTCTTGTTACGATTGGAATATTGCTAAAAAACTTAACCGCCAACTGCGCGATGAAACGCTGGATTATTTCTGCGAAAGTTATGCAGCAAGTTTAACTACTTCTCAAGCAGTACCAGATAGCGAAACGCCCAGTGCCAACTGATGCGAAAACGCTGCGGCGCAACACTTTGCAGCAGATCTTCTAATTCTTTTCTTCGAAAAGCCCGCAATACCGAAAGCGGGGCATCGTGCTGCACCAGATAGGAGCCGCGCAGTCCCCGCGTCAGCCATTTGATGCTGTAATAGGCGAGCGGATGCCTGTGTAAGTCGTTGATAATGATCCCTTTACGAGCTTGTGTGAGCAGTCTGCCCAGTAGTTTTTGCAGCTCCTCGTCGGTAAAGTGGTGGCAAAACAGGCTGAGCATAAACACGTCGGGCTGCACTTTTTCAAAATCTGCAGACCAGAGGTCGGTGCAGTGGTAGCTGATTGCAGGGGAGTGTTTCGGATGGTTTTGCGCATAGCTCACCATGAAGGGATTAGCATCGTAGCCTGCCAATCGTAGCGGAACTTGTTTTTTGGCTGCCCAATGGGCAAAGTAGCGCAGCGTATCTCCACCGCCGCAGCCGACATCTGCCACAGAAAGCGGCTGACCACTATCCTCAATAAAATATTGCAAACCCTTGAGCGCCACACTGTTGCCGCCCAGATAAGTATTGACATATTCCAGTTCGCGCAGGTTCTGTGCAAGGGCTTCGTTGCCAAGCGTCAGGTCATCCATCAGTTCCGGCTGGTTGCTTCTTCGGCTAAAATCAGGCATGGCGGAAGTCTAAGTTTTGCAGTTGAATCATTGCCGACTCCATCGTTAGCCCGGGGCCAAATGCCGCTGCCAGCACTTGTGCGCCTGGTTGGTAACTTTCGCTGCGCAGCGTAGCCATCAAATGCTGAAGCACAAACAGGATAGTGGCAGAGGACATATTGCCAAAACGCTGCATGATGTCGTATGCCCAGCGGTTTTCATGCGAGCTGATGCCAAGCCCGTTTTCAATTTCGGTTAATATTTTTTTGCCTCCCGGATGAAAGACAAAATACTTGATAGCATCGGCAGGTAGCTGTAGTTGTTCTTGAATTTTTTCGATGAAAAATTTGATTTTCCTACCCAGCAGTCGCGGTACGTAAGATGAAAGTTTCATCTCAAAGCCAAAATTGCCGATGTGCCATGCCATCTCGTTGCTGCCTTCGGGTATCAATCCACTGTAAAAGCCTTCTAAGGAAAGCAATCCTTTATCGGGTGTAACAGGTTCTACCAGTAGTGCCGCTGCGCCGTCTGCAAAAATAGCATTGGCGAGCAATTGGTCTTCAGTATTGATTTTCTGGAAGTGCAGGGTACAGAGTTCCACGTCGGCAATCAGAACTTTTGCTTCGGGATAGGCTCTGCAAATAGCCTCGGCAGCTTTTAGTGCATTAAAAGCTGCATAGCACCCCATGAAATAAATACAGGTACGCTGCACATGTTGCGGCAGCCCGAAACGAGTCATCAGGTCAATATCCAAGCCCGGGGCATACATACCCGTACAGCTAACCGTAATCAAATGTGTGATTGTACCGAAATAATCGGCGGGTAACTGCATATTTTCTATTGCTTTGCCAGCCAGTAGCGATGCTTCGCGCTTGTAGATGCTCATTCGGTCTGCGGTAGTAGGGAAAGGCTCCAGATTTTCGGTCAGCGGAAACAACTCACGCTGTTCTGTACCGCAGAAATCGGGAATAACGCTGTAACGTGTTTTGATGCCCGTTGCCCGATAGATCAGCCGTACTTTTCTGGCTTCGTTGGGAGGCAGGGCGAGCGATGTAGCCACCCAGTCGGGTGCGAGTTCCTGCCTGATTTCGTGCGCAGGCGCTGCCGTTCCGATGGCTGTGATGTGTGGTTTACGCATGAAGCGGTTTATTTTAGTAATTTGCGTCAATTTAGCAAAAAATGCGAAATGAAGCACAAGACGATGAGTAGCCTCAGACTTTTAATAGTTGCTGCGTTGCTGCTCGGAGGGCTTGCCTCCTGCAAAAAGACTGTATCCGGCACAGCAGTGCCACCGTTTTCGATGGATTTGAGCGTTTACCGACCACAGTTTGCCGCATCCGAACAGCCCATAGGGCAACCGCAAGGCAATAGCGTACCTGCCGCCACAACGGTTAGTATTGCAGGAGACATTCAGGCGCAGCTCAATGCGATGCGCGAAACGATGTCAGCAAGCAACAAAACGCTGAAGTTTTCGCAGGGTTATCGCGTGGTCATCTATTCGGGCGGCAATCGCGACGAAGCCAACAAAGTAATGACCGATGTGCGCAGATTAACTACCGAAGTGCCCGAATTGGTGTACGAACAACCCAATTTCAGAGTCAAGGTGGGTAACTTTTTTTCTAAAACAGATGCTTTTGCACTTTATACACAAATCAAACCTGCGTATCCTAATGCCTTTATTACCAACGAACGCATTACGATTCCGCTGGAAAAATATCGTTAGACTTTTTTTCAATAATAGCTATGCAATTTAAACTTTTCGGAAAAACCGGCTTGCGCGTATCAGAACTATGTCTGGGTACGATGACTTTCGGCACAGAATGGAACACCGGTGCAGATTATGAAACAAGCAAAAAAATATTTGATACTTACGCGAATACAGGTGGTAATTTTATTGACACTGCAAATCGCTACACAGAAGGGACGAGTGAAAAGTGGTTGAGCGAGTTTGTCGCAGCCGATCGCGATTACTTTGTGATAGCCAGCAAATACACCCTGTTCGACGAGCGCAACAATCCTAATGCGAATGGCAACCACCGTAAGAACATGATGCGATCGGTGGAAGGCAGCCTGAAGCGTCTGAACACAGGTTTCCTCGATATTTTTTGGGTACACATGTGGGATTTTACTACTTCGCCCGAAGAGGTGATGCGTGGCTTAGATGACTTGGTGCGGCAAGGCAAGGTACACTACGTAGGCATTTCAGATGCGCCTGCTTGGGTGGTTGCGCAGTGTAATACACTGGCAGATTTTCGCGGTTGGACTTCTTTTGCGGGCTTGCAGATTGAGTACAGCCTCATCCAGCGCAGCGCCGAACGCGACTTGCTGCCGATGGCTAAACATTTCGGCATGGCGGTTACCCCTTGGGCGCCGCTTGGCGCGGGTATGCTGACGGGCAAGTACAATCAAGGGATTCCTACCGATCAGGCGGTGCGGCTAAGCGAAAAAAGTATCAAACTAAACGATAGAAACCGCGCTATTGCACAGAAAGTTTGCGATGTGGCAGCGGAAATTGGCGCAACTCCTTCGCAAGTAGCGTTGGCTTGGTTGCGTCAGCAAGGCGACAACATCATCCCTATTCTGGGGGCGCGCCGTTTAGAGCAAATCCGCGACAGCCTCGGCTGCCTGCGTGTGCATCTCTCCGAAGAACATTTGGCAGTTTTGAATGAGGTAAGTCAAATTGAACTGGGCTTCCCCCACGACTTCCTGCAACTGCCAACAGTTAAGGATGCCATTTTTGCCGATACGAAAGACAAAATTATTTTCAGAAAATAGCCTATCATGTTCGATGAAACCGACTACCGCATGATGCGGGAGGCACTCCGTCTGGCGCAAGTAGCAGCCGAAATGGGCGAGATTCCCGTAGGTGCGGTGGTGGCTTGGCAAGACAAAATTATCGGCAAAGGCTACAACCAGACGGTTGCGCTGAATGATCCAACAGCGCATGCCGAAATAATCGCCATTACTGCCGCTACACAATATCTCGGAGCGCGTTACCTCAACGAATGCACGCTGTACGTAACGCTGGAGCCTTGTGTAATGTGTGCAGGGGCTTGCTTTTGGGCCATGTTCAAGCGAATTGTGTATGGCGCTGCCGATGAAAAAAACGGCTTCTCCAAGCTAGGCGAACAGGCGCACCGCGCCTTTCACCCAAAAACCAATCTCCAACAAGGGCTGATGGCAGATGAAGCGATTGCGCTATTGAAAAACTTCTTCAAAAAACTGCGCCACTAATACCTATGACGCTCTGTTTTGCCGACTTGTCCGAAAAGCCCGTATGGACAGCCGATCAAATCCTGCAACTGACTGATTATCAGTTAGAAGCTTATAAGGATATACCTCGTGCTGCTTTGCTGTTTAGTCGCGACTGGCTGCGCGGACAGGAAGTCTTTCATCTACAAACCTCCGGCTCTACAGGCACTCCCAAGCCCATTGCCGTAAGCCGCAGGCAGATGCTGGCAAGCATTCGCGGAACGGCGGCGGCTTTGCAACTGCAAAGCGGGCAAACGGCATTAGTCTGCCTCAATCCTGCCTACATTGCAGGCATGATGATGCTGGCGCGTGGCTGGGAATTAGGCTTACAAATGCAATTAGTTGCACCTTCGTCGCGTCCTTTGCAAAATTTTTCTTCTGAAACAGGCTTTGACTTTGTAGCAATGGTGCCGCTGCAACTGCAACAAAGCCTCGCAAATTTCCCTGATCGCCTGATCTTAGACCGTTGCCACAAGCTCATTATTGGTGGGGCTGCTCTGAACGCCGATCTGGAAGAGGCTGCGCAACAAAGCCCTGCTGCGATCTACGCAACCTTTGGCATGACCGAAACCGTATCGCACATCGCACTGCGGCGTATCAATGGCAATTCGCCCGAAACAGCCTATCGGCTCCTGCCCGGCATAGCTGCCCAAGTTGACGAGCGCGGCTGCCTGATGCTCAAGGGCGAGGTAACTGAAAACAGGTGGGTGCAAACAAACGACATTGTAACTTTTACAGCACCCGAAGTATTTCGCTTTGAAGGTCGGGCAGATTTTGTAATCAACTCTGGAGGCATCAAAATATTCCCCGAACAGTTGGAGGAAGAAATACGGCGTTTGCAACTGCCGATGCTGTCAGGGAAACGCCTGATGGTTGGTGCAATAGCAGATGAAAAATTGGGGCAGGCGGTTGTGCTGGTCATCGAAGGTGAAAAAAGCAGCGATGCAACCGAACTTTTGACCATACTGAAGCAAAAAATGCCTCGTTTTCAGGTGCCGAGGTATTTAGCTTTTCTCAAACAATTTCCTGAAACGCCAACCGGAAAGATAGATCGCAGCAAAGTCAATGCGCATATCTCAAATGATGATATATTTGCGACATCAACTTCACCCAACTCAAGCATGACGGCAAATTTTTATAAGAAACTTTACAAGCATATAGGCGTATTGCTCTATGCTATTGCCAAAGCCGACGGACAGATCCATGACAAGGAAGTAAAGGCAATTCACAAAATAGTAGTGGAAGATCTTGCTCCGCTCGAAGAGAGTGTGGACAGTTTCGGTACAGATGCTGCGTTTTTTGCCGAGTTTGAGTTTGAAATCCTCCAAGACCGCGACATCAGCGCCCAAAAGGCATTCGACCGATTTGTTGCTTTTGCCAAAGAAAACGATAAAAACCTTTCCGAAGAGTTGCGCGGGCTGATTGTGAAGAGCGTAGAAAAAGTAGCGGCAGCTTATCGCGGTACGAACAAAGCCGAAGCTGCGATGATCGAAGCACTCAAAAAACAACTTTTCTAAAATTTTTTTTCGCCCAATAGGGAACGTTTGTCGGTTTGCGGTATTAAGCAGTAAAAAACATATGTTCCCTATGAAAAAGCCTCAGTTCATCCTGTTTATTCTTTTGCTGCTTGCCGGCGCTGCTTTTGCTCAAAATCCCGAAGCAGTTTTCAAAAAAGCTATCAAGTCTTCTGTCAATGTGATTGGCAGCGGAAAAACCGGATCCGGTTTCTTTGTGTTGCCCAACGTAGTGGCTACCAACTTTCACGTAATCGAGGGCGAAGGCGAGGTGGAGATCCATGCCAACGACTCCGATCAGGTCTGGAAGGTAACAGGCGTTGTCGGTTATGACATTGTCGCAGATCTTGCGCTGTTGCAAGTAGCAGGCAAAGGGCTGCCGCTCGCGCTGGGCAGCGATCCCCAAGTAGGGCAGCAAGTATTTACCATCGGCAGACCGCTGGGCTTTGCAGCTACTTTTACCGACGGACTGATCAGCGCGATCCGCGAAATGAACAATGTCACAAATCTGCAAATCAGTGTGCCTGTATCTCCGGGCAATAGCGGTGG
Organism: Rhodoflexus sp.; assembly: GCF_053489755.1. NCBI lineage: Bacteria > Pseudomonadati > Bacteroidota > Cytophagia > Cytophagales > Thermoflexibacteraceae > Rhodoflexus > Rhodoflexus sp. The sequence goes on along the minus strand of NZ_JBRCHD010000037.1, from coordinate 25,980 downwards.
CCCGCTAATCAACCTGCAAAACGAAGTCGTGGGCGTGGTTGTCAGTTCAGTTTTGCGCGGGCAGAACCTCAACTTTGCCATCCACATCAACCACCTGAAAGATTTGCTCAAGAATCGTTTTGAAACACCAATGCCCTTGGTGAATCTGCTCAAGACTGTAACCATAGAGACAAGACGTTCTGCAACCGACTATGAAAACGAGGCAGCTTTTATCGCAGAGGTATTGCGCATGATCAACCAATTCAGGAAGGGGCCTTGGCCGAGCCAATACGGGATGCTTCCTGCGCAAAATAACCTGACATGGAACGACTTACTCGCACAGGCAGCGCTTAGCACCTTAGACAAAGTCCAGGGCGTTGCGCCGATGACGGTGAAGACTTACGACGGCGAAACCTCGCTCCGTCGGGCAGCATTGGCAGGAGTAAAGGCGAACGGCGTACACGAAATGCTGATCCACGGACACGACAATATTGAAGATTGCTTAGAGGCTTGGTTGAGATTCCCGCAGTTTCGCAGCAAAATTTTGGATCCGAGAGTCAAAGAAATTGCTATTGCACGTCAGGGTTTATTTTGGTCAATGATGCTGGCTTATTAAGGATACCCAATGCAGTCCTCGCGGCAATGATGACCCATGTTGCAGTTCGCCAATGCTAAAGCTACTCGCTACATGGGTCATCTGCCAAAACAACTCAACCCAAAGCGCACAAAGTAATCAATCCATAGCCACGGAGGAGGAGCCACAAGCCAATGCAGACATCGCTTTCACTGTGGCAAAAAGTTGCTGCCTATAATAATTTTGACGTTCGGGGCATGGTTCGCGACTTTTCCGATGAGGTTGTCTTTCGGCATGTGCAACAGGGAGAAACGACTATGATGCTGAACGGCATCGAGGCATTTATCTGTCAGGCAGAAACCGCTAAGGGCTATTTTTCGGAACGCAGGCAGCAAATTACTTCTTATGCACACAGGGAAAGTCAAACTTTAATTACGATTGATTATGTCGCCGTTTTGGCAATAGACTTTCCCAACGGCATGAAAAAAGGGCAGGAAATCCGCATGAGCGGTAAATCTGTTTTTACATTCAAAGACAATAAAATCATCGGACTGACAGACGAAGGCTGATGCGCCGACAGAGAAAAGCAGGCGGCAAGCACATGAAAATTCTACGGGATTGTTTACCTTAGTATCTCATTTCCGAAAGGTACACACATGCCCATAGATTTAGGAATTGTTAAACAGTATGGCAATCTGGAACTGCTCGCCAAACAAATGGTAGAGGGTTTCATTACAGGTTTGCACAAATCGCCTTATCACGGTTTTTCGGTAGAGTTTGCCGAGCATCGCCTCTACAACACGGGCGAAGGCACGCGACACATAGACTGGAAGGTTTTTGCCAAAACTGACCGCCTCTACACCAAGCGCTACGAGGAGGAGACCAACCTGCGTTGCCAAATTTTGATTGACAACTCCTCGTCTATGTATTATCCGGAAAAAGATTTGGGTAAAATCCGATTTAGCATTGTAGCGGCTGCCTGCCTTGCCTATATGTTGCAGCGGCAGCGCGATGCAGTGGGGGTTGCGGCCTTCTCCGATCGGATAGAGTGGGAGACTCCTATCAAATCTACGCCTACGCACATCCACAATGTGTTTTTGCGTTTGCAAAAGATGCTCGATGAGCCTGTGCCAAATAAAAAAACAGAAGCCGCCCAGATTATCCACCAGATAGCCGATAAGATTCACCGCCGTTCGCTGATCGTTATTTTCAGCGATATGCTGGACAATCCCGATCATCAAAGCGAACTGTTTTCAGCTCTGCAACACCTCAAGCACAACCGCCACGAAGTACTGCTTTTTCATACGATTGACAAAAAGACCGAAGAGGCGTTTGAGTTTGCAGACCGCCCCCATATTTTTGTTGATCTGGAAAGCGGCGAGCGGGTCAAATTGCAGCCTTCGCAGGTGCGCGAGTACTACCGCGAGCAGATCGCCCGCCAGTTCCACGACTTAAAACTCAAGTGCGGACAGTACAAAATAGACTTCATCGAGGCAGATATTGCCCAACCTATAGACCAGATTTTGCTTGCTTATCTGATTAAGCGCGCCAAAATGAAATAAACACGCATTATGCCTGCTTCCCCAAATCGCCTGCTGAAACAAAAACACGGCTTCGGTTCATTTCCTGTTTTTTTTCTGTCGCTTTGCACTTTGCAGGGCGCACTGATGATCCTTTGGCTGGGGCATGCCATCGGTCATCTGGGCATGATTGCCGCCGTAGGTATGGTGATGCTTGCCCATGCCATTACGATACCAACCGCGATGGCTTTTTCTGAAATTGCCACCAACCAGAAAGTAGAAGGTGGCGGTGAATATTTTATTATTTCGCGCTCTTTCGGTATTACTATTGGCGTACCGATTGGCATTACGCTCTATATGGCGCAGACCATCCTGACTGCTCTGTATCTAATTGCGTTTTCGCAGGCTTTTAAGCCTTTTTTTGATTATTTGCTTGCCTCGCCGCTGAATATTTATGTGTATGATTATCGCGTAGCAAGCATTCCTGCTTTTGTATTGCTGACACTTTTGCTGTTGCGTTTCGGTACAGAAGTATTGCTAAGGCTGCTCTATCTGGCAGTTCCGATAATGGTATTAGGTTACTCCTTATTTCTGGCTGGCCCTGCTACTTATCGCAGCGAGTTGGCTTTGAGCGAACTAACGCAGCACGTTGACCAGCCAATGAGCTTTTTTGCGGTGCTTGCTTTGAGTTTTCCGATGTTTGGCGGGATCACTGCCGGACTGGGATTTTCCAAAAAACTGCGCGAGCCGCGCCGTTCTTTACCACGCGGGATCATCGGCGCTGCTATTGTCGGCTTCTTTGCCTACATTGTTTTCATTGTCAAACTGTACATGATTGCGCCGCCCGCAGAGTTGGTAAGCAATCCCTTAGTGATGGCTGAAAAAATGCCCTTTGGTGTTGAAATTATCCTTGTGCTGGGGGTAGTGAGTTTGCTGTCGGCTGCGGGGTCTTTTCTCATGGCGAGCCGCACCTTGCAGGCGCTGGCTTCAGATCGGGTACTGCCCAATCTAGTTTGGGACAGATGGCTTTCGCGCATGAACCGCGAGGATGTTAATAATCCACTTCCAATTCATGCGATACAGACAACTGCAGTGCTGGTGTTGGTCGCCCTGATTTACGACAATATGCCCTATATGCTGGAGGCTGTGTCGGTACTCCTTTGCCTTACCTTTGGCTCGATCTGCCTGATCTCTTGCTTGGAGCATTTTGCAGCAGATCCTGCCTATCGGCCGCTGTTCCGCACCCGTTGGTACATTTCGCTGGCCGGAACAGTTGCCAGCATCTTTGTAATGACCAATATCAACCTGCGCTTTTCGCTATTGGTGCTTGTCCTGATGGTTTTTACTTACCTAGTCGTCAGCCGCTATCAGCACCGCAAGCAGGGGCTGTCTGTTATTTTTCAGGGAGTAATTTTTCAGCTGAGCCGCACCTTGCAAATCTTTTTGCAGAAAGCCCGCAAAGAGCCGGAGGCAGAACACTGGCGACCTTCCATCATCTGTATTTCTACACATTCATTCGATCGCGTGTCGGGCTTTCAATTTTTGCGGTGGATTTCTTACAAATACGGTTTTGGTACTTACATCCACCTGATAGAAGGCTATCTGTCTAAAGAGACACACCGGCAGTCTAAGGAATGCTACAAGCAACTCATACAGATTTCGGATACGACACACAGCAACGTGTATATAGATACCTTAGTCAGTCCTTCGGCAACGGCAGCTATTTCGCAAGTGATCCAGCTGCCGGGTATTTCGGGTAAGGAAAACAACGTGATTATGTTCGAGTTTTCCAAGTCTAATCCGGAAGGGCTTGCAAATATTGCCGCTCATTTCCAACTGGCACGAGCCACAGAATTTGATGCAATCGTATTAGGCAGTTCTGACCGCAACTTTGGTTATCATAGCGAAATTGACATCTGGATAACATCTAACGACTACGAAAATGCAACTTTGATGATTCTGTTGGGCTACATTATCCTCGGACATCCCGAGTGGAGCAGTGCCTGTATCAAAATTTTTGCGATTTATCCTGAAGACGAACTGGCAGAGCAAAAGCAAAATCTAATGGAACTCATCAATTCAGGACGCTTGCCGATTTCGCCCTCCAATATCGAGCTGATTCCGCAGAAAGAGAACGTGGACACCAAAACGATCATCAACCAGAAGTCCAAACGTGCCGATCTGACGATTATAGGTGTGCGTGCCGAGTCTGTGAAGCACAGCGGCGAAGCAGTTTTCATGGGCTACGACAGTATCGGCGATGTGCTTTTTGTCAATACGAAAACCATGAAATCGCTGCGCTGATGGCGGGGCTGTATCTGCAATCTAGCCTGCTGCTTGGGCGCGTGCTTGCCAATTTGCCTTATTTGCTGCAAAAAGGCAGGGCGATTCGCGCAAATGTCGCCCGCCTGCCCTTGCCGCAAGATCAGCCTTTCGGCATTGTGGGCGAGGGACAACTGCCGTTCAGGCTACTTGTTTTTGGCGAATCTACAGTCGCAGGGGTCGGTATCCCACACCATGCAGATGCATTGGGCGGCGCTTGTGCGCGTGCGCTTGCTGCGCAACATCCTGATTTACAGGTAAAATGGCTGGCAGTCGGAAAAAATGGATTGACAGTAGCAAAGGCTATCCGCTACTTTGAGGAACAAGTTCCGGCACAGCAAACTTTTGATATGCTGCTGATTGGCTTGGGTGCAAACGATGTTTTCAAATTCACTCCTGTTTGGAAGTGGCAGAAAGACATACAAAAATTACTACAGATAGCCGCCGCGCGCAGCCCGCAGATCGTTTGGGCAACGGTTCCACCGGTTGGGCAGTTCCCGATTTTCCATACACCCGAAAACAGGAAACTGCAACAACTGATTGCCCGCCAGCGGCAGCTACTTGAACTTGCACTCGTAAACGTACAGCAAAACTCTGCTATTCCTTTTACCTATGTACAACTTGATTTCAGCTTTATGACTGATGATATGTTCGTTGCCGACGGGGTGCATCCTTCGGCTAAAGCCAATGCGCTTTGGACTGCTGAAATGATCAAAGCTATCGGGAAACCACTCATTAGGCGCTGACACCTTTGAACGCTTCCATCAGGCGGCTGAGTTGCATCAGATCGTTGGCGGTAATTTCCGGCAAGCGAGTGGATTCTATCCAGGCAATATGCCGGAACAGTTTGTGCACGGTATCTTCGTCTGCTCCTGTCTTGCGCGCCACATGCCGCAACCATTGCGGATCGAAGGTCGCTTTGTTAGGTGGTAGTGGAAAGTGTCCGGCCGTAGTGATTCCGTGTTGTTGCCGCAGCTGCTCCATAAAGAAGCGGATTTTGCGTTTTGCCATTGCCTTATGATCGGGATTGATGAAGTAAAGCCTCCCTACAGCTTTGACAAACTCCAGCGAGGTATTTTCGGGTGGGCGAATAATTGGAATAGCTTTCTGGCGACGCTTGATACCAAAGAGTGCAAAAATCAGCAGCGTAAACAACGAGAGCCGCCAAGCCCACGCAAGAGGCGGCTGGCTAAGTAAGAACCGCACAGGGGAGCGGCTACCTCTGATGCGCGTTTTGTAATATTCATCCCAGATAATACGGCGACCTTCGGGCAGGTAGGAGAGGGCAGAGGCAATGTACTCCCGATGATTGCCGTAGAGCATATAGTAGTTGGTAAATATTTGAGGTACGCTGTGCAGCCAAAAGTTGCCTTTCCCATAAGGAACGCGAATAAACACAGGTGCGCGGTAGGTATTTTGTCCCAATACGATCGCATTTTTAGCGCTGGCGAAGTGATAAGATGCGCTGCCGCGTTTCAGAAAGTAGGGCAGCGGGGCTTTCAGCAGCGGATTGACCATGAACAAACCCACCGAATCGGTCAATTCTTTGAGCACAGGCTGCTTGGAAAGATAATAGTTCGCAAAAATTGCCAGTTGTAGGCTGTCGCTCAGCGGTGAACTAATTGACTGTGCCGCAATAAATACATCACTCCCGTTGCGGACTAATTGCAGCATGACTTGCGTATCTAATGAATCCATGCGCAGATCTTCCTGTATCAGGATGTAGTTTGCCAAAGCAGTGTCTCTTATTAGCAGCCGCTCATAAAAAGTTTGCGTATTTTCGGTAACAGGCTGATTGAACAGTGTAGGAAGTTGGCGATAGAGGATATAGTTGCCGTAGGGGATTTTGTCTTCTTGTCTGTAAGTTGTGCGCCAGTCAATCGGTTTTGGGGTAAGGTACTCAACCGCCAGCAGCAGCAGGAAACTGCCGATTACGAGGGCAATATACTTGTTGTTTCCTTTCATACCTGTGCGGTTTGTGCCTTATTGGTTTGCCGGCGTAGCGCTTGCTGGCGTTCTTTGAATGATTGATAAGCAGCAGGATTTACCTCAAAATGACCATACCAAGTATAAGCAAAAGAGCGCGTAACTGATTCAAAATCAGTATTGAATTGCGTTTTGGACATCTCGGCTACATACTGCATATTGGTTTTCTGCGGCTCCCATCGGATCATTCCATTATCGCTCAGGTGTTTGAGTAGTTGCAGGTATTGCAGGCGAATGGCATAGCGGAGATCGCCTTGAGCTTCTGCTGCCGCAATAGCGTTCTCAAACGAAATAGCATGAATATTTTCGCTGCCAATGATAAACTCATCAGGTACAGCGCTGCGCTTGCGGACAAAGAGACCGGGTTGTAAGCCCAGTATCCGCGCAATTACAAAACTGATAATAGTTGCAGCAATTATGTAGAAAAAATAGTCAATCCATTTGCCGTCTCTGTCGCTTTTGAAGAAGGCATCGAGTTTTTCGCGCAGCCATCGGCGAAAGCGCTTCTTAATACTTTCAGAACTGATTTTAGGTCGGTCGTAAAGAAATTCATCATTAGACAGGTAAGCCGCAATAGCTGCGCTGTCAAATTTCAGTATCCGCACAGCGCTTTTATCCTGCTTTTTAGGATTGATAGGCGACTCTACGCGGTCTTTACCGTAGGCTGGTTGTGTGGCAGGTAGTTGCTTCCAGATGTCATCGCCGCTGCTTTGTGCAATAGATTCCGCAACAGTAAATAATATTGCTACTAAGCAGGTAATCAGTAGTTTGCGCTGCTTTTGCTTCATTAATAGCTCTCTTCTTCGTCTGTGTAGGATTTGCGTTGTATATCGCCTCTGCCTAATTTAGAAATTCGTCCGAGCAGCCCCGTTCCTTCTTTGATTTCAACCAGATGGTGATAGTGAAAGGCGTACATTGTCAGTGGGATAACCTGGATAATAAAATTACCCAACAGATATACTATACTGGCTAAAATCCCCCAGATTCCAAGAGAATCCAGTCCGGTAGAGGTACTCAGGAAGGGCAAAGCTCCAAATGTCAGCACAAAGGGCAACTGGAAAATATAGGAAAACAGGTAGTTGATAATTGCGGCAACTATGACAAGCCCAAAGGTTTCCCACCAGTGATTTTTGACAAGCTGGAAAGCGCGGGAAATAGCTTCTATCACATTCATATCTTCGGCAACGATGGCATAAGGAACAAAAAGCAAGGGAATTGCCAGATAAACGCCGGGGATAATGAATAACAGGAACGCAGGCAATAAAATGGCGTAGGTCAGGATCATCGCGCCGAGTAGCTTGAGCCAGTGCTTTTTCAGTTCGCCGAGGACTTCTTCTACCGAAAAAGTTGCCGCCTCTTGTTCGCGGTACAGTTTGATGTAAGAAAAAACAACAGATGCAGGCAGGAATCCAAGCAAGACAAAGTAGTAAAGGATAAAAATCAGCCCTATGGACAGGACAGTAGTTACACTTTCTGAACCTGTAGCGAGGTTGTCCGCTTGCGAATAACGGAAAAAAAGCAGTCCGGCAGCGCCGCCAATAGCCAGCAGTGGCGTAATTACCACGAGCATAGCGCCTGTAAGCGGCAGAAAATTGCGCTTGATAAAATCAAAAGCTACATTGATGCGACTTCCCAGATCGCGTTCTGCCTGAAATTCAATTTTGTTGTCGAAGTACATGTTTAGTTATTGCTGTTTTGATATTCCTGTTCGTTGGCGTAGCCGATTTTCTTGACTAACTGTATCGGATAAATTACAAAATACCACACAATGAATGCCGCCGATCCGATGATGATACCTGCTTTGAGGAATGCGGGCATTTCGGTCAGGCGGGTAATATAGCTTTCCAGAAAGCCTGCCATGACAAACACCGGCACCAGCCCTACAATGATTTTCAATCCTTTTTTTGCTCCAATCTTAAAAGCCTCGCGGCGCGGATAAGTACCCGGAAACAAAAAACTGTTGCCCATTACTATGCCCGCCGTACCTGCGATTACGACAGCGGAAATTTCGAGCGTACCGTGAATCCAAATCGTCAGGAATGAATCCAGAAACAGCCCGCGCTCATAGAAAAAGTACTGGAAAGCGCCCACCATGATGCCGTTGCTCAGCATGATCCATAGTGTGAGGATAGGGGTAAACAAGCCGCCCGCAAAGGCATAAAATGAAACGCGCACATTATTGAATGTGATTGCCATGAACATATCGGCGCGTCCCATGCTTTTGTAAACAGCCATTGGGTCGTTGTTTTTGATATTTTCCAGCGTCATGTTTACATAAGCATCACCCAAGATCAGCCGACAAAAACTCTCATCGTGTGCAGAAGAAATAACACCTATGCCAACAGCCAGCAGAAAAAACAGCGTTGCAAAAAGCAACTGCCTATGCACGCTTTGGAAGAGCAGCGGCAGCTCAGTTTTCCAAAACTGCACAATGCGCCCTGCATCTTCGCGTTTGTTGCGGTAGAGCAGCCGATGCGCTTTGGCCGCCATTTGGTTCAGGTAGGCAGTTGTTCGGCTTTCGGGATAGAACGTGCGGGCATAAGCCAAGTCGTCCGTAAGCTGGATGAACATGTCTGCCAGTGCATCAGGATCGGTTGTTTCCCTTTCTGCACCGGGTTTTAGGTTCAGTGCCTGCTCAAATCTTTGCCAGCGTTCAGTATTTCGCTGAATGAAAACGGCTTCGCGCAACATGATGCCGTAAAATGCTATTTTTTTAGTGCATTTGCAAAAATAGCGGCAAGCTCTTGCCAGTTTTCGGCTGAAAAATCGGGGTGTATGTCTGCAGGCATTTGTTCGCTGCCAAATAGTAGGGTGCGCATACCTGCCTTTTTGCCGAATTGCATATCGCTTGCCGTATCGCCAATTATCAGCGAACTGCTAAGTACTATTTCGGGGAAATCCTGCACCGCCCGCAGCGCCATGCCAATCTCAGGTTTACGGTCGGGGTGATTATCCGCAGCCAGCGCGGGGCAGTGATATACGCGATCAATCATTGGCAATTTTTGCAGCATAAAAGCATGAATAGCCGCCAAATCTGCTTCGCTCATAAGCCCTTTGCCGATGCCCTGTTGATTGGTTACGACTACCACGCGGGCAAACAGCGGACGCAATTGCGCCAGCGTTTCCGCTACATTGGGAAGCAGGATAAAATCGTTGACAGTCTTGACGTAGCCGCCTACAATCCGACGATTGATTACTCCATCGCGATCGAGAAAAAGGGCGCTTGTAGCAGGGTTGAACATTTGAGAATACAAGTATTAAGATTTCAGTCAGACCCACAGGGTCTGACCGTGATTGAAATACTGTTTTTAATTCAAAAAATCAGCAAAAATCTGTGTCATCCGCAGTCGTCAGCGTTCTCAATAGGCAAAACTATCGGCTCAAATACAGGTTTCGCTCCGCGTAGAGTTGCAGGAATTTATCATCGTCCAGATCACTGATGAAGTAGATCGCTTCGCCTGTGGACTTCATTTCGGGCCCTAACTCCTTGTTCACACCCGGGAACTTGTTGAACGAGAACACCGGAATTTTAATAGCGTATCCTTCGCGATGCGGATTGAACGTAAAATCTTTGATTTTTTTCGTTCCCAGCATCACCTTCGTAGCATAATTTACATAAGGTTCGCGGTAGGCTTTGCAAATAAACGGCACGGTACGGCTGGCGCGTGGGTTTGCCTCGATTACGTACACAACGTCGTTTTTAATAGCAAACTGAATGTTGATCAGACCAACGGTTTTCAGCGCAAGCGCGATGGTGCGGGTATGGTCGCGGATCTGCTTGAGCACTAAATCGCCGAGGTTGAACGGCGGCAACACGGCATTGGAGTCGCCTGAGTGGATTCCGGCAGGCTCAATATGTTCCATGATACCGATGATGTACACATCTTCGCCGTCGCAGATCGCATCGGCTTCGGCTTCAATTGCTCCGTCTAAAAAGTGATCGAGCAGTACGCGGTTGTCAGGGTCTTGGTTTAAAATATTGACAACATGCTGCTCCAATTCCTGATCGTTGATAACAATTTTCATGCTTTGCCCGCCGAGTACGTAGCTGGGGCGCACCAGCAGCGGATAGCCCAACTCTTTGGCGAGGTCTGAAGCCTGATCGGCATCTTCAATTACTCCGTAGGCAGGGTAGGGGATTTTATGCGCTTTCAGCAAATCGGAAAATTTACCGCGATCTTCCGCCAAATCGAGGCTTTCAAAGTCCGTTCCGATGATCTTGATGCCGTAGCGGTGCAGTTTTTCGGCTAATTTGAGGGCAGTTTGTCCGCCTAACTGAACAATTACGCCTTCGGGTTCTTCGTGTTCAACAAGGTCAATGAGGTGCTCCCAGAAAACCGGCTCGAAGTAGAGTTTATCGGAAATATCGGGGTCGGTGGAAACAGTTTCGGGGTTGCAGTTCATCATGATGGTTTCATAACCCTCTTCGCGGGCAGCCAGTACGCCGTGTACGCAGGAGTAGTCGAACTCGATGCCCTGCCCGATGCGGTTTGGCCCTGAACCCAGTACGATGATTTTTTTGCGGTCGGAGCGTATTGATTCGTTTTCGCTCTCTTCAAACGTGCTGTAATAATAAGGAGTCTTTGCCTCAAATTCAGCGGCGCAGGTATCTACACATTTATATACACGGTTGATATTCAGCGCTTTGCGACGGGCGCGCACTTCGCTTTCCAAACAGCGCAACAAGTGTCCTAATTGACGGTCGGAATAGCCTTTTTGCTTGGCAGTTAAAAATAATTGACGCGGCAGGGTTTCGAGCGTATATTTTTGAATTTCTTTTTCCAACAAGACCAATTCCTCGATTTGGCTCAAAAACCAGCGGTCAATTTTGGTCAGTTTTTGGATGGTTCTGAAAGCGATGCCCATTTTGAAGGCATCGTAGATATGGAACAGGCGATTCCAACTGGGATGCGCGAGGCTTTTCAGGATGGCTTCTTGGTCTGTTAGCTCTTTGCCGTCGGCCCCCAGCCCGTTGCGGCGGATTTCCAGCGACTGACAGGCTTTTTGCAGCGCTTCTTGAAAGTTTCTGCCAATGCCCATCGCTTCGCCTACGGATTTCATTTGTAGCCCCAGTTCGGTATTGGCCCCACGGAATTTATCGAAGTTCCAGCGCGGAATTTTGACGATTACATAGTCTAATGCAGGCTCAAAATAGGCGGAAGTCGTTTTTGTAATCGGGTTGATGAGTTCGTCCAGATTGTAGCCGATGGCGAGTTTGGCAGCAATTTTAGCGATTGGGTAGCCTGTTGCTTTGGATGCCAGCGCTGAGGAGCGGCTTACACGCGGATTGATTTCAACGGCAACAATAGTATCGTCCACCGGATTGACGGCAAACTGTACGTTGCAGCCGCCGGCAAACTGCCCGATGCCGTTCATCATCTTGATTGCCAGATCGCGCATTTGCTGATAGACCGTGTCAGGCAGCGTCATGGCAGGGGCAACGGTGATGGAGTCGCCCGTGTGTACGCCCATTGGGTCAAAGTTCTCGATGGAACAGATGATAATGATGTTTTGGTTGTTGTCGCGCAGGAGTTCTAGTTCGTATTCGCGCCAGCCGAGAATGCTCTGCTCTACGAGCACCTCGTGTACGGGCGAAGTTTGCAAACCATGTTGCAGCGCTTTGTCAAACTCTTCGGGGCTATTTACAAAGCCGCCGCCTGAGCCGCCGAGCGTAAACGAAGGGCGAATAACGAGCGGAAAGCCAATTTCCTGTGCAATTTCTTTGCCTTCCAGAAATGATTTGGCGGTGCGTCCTTTGCAGACGTTTACGCCCAATTCCAGCATTTTTTTGCGGAACAGTTCGCGGTCTTCGGTGGTGTTGATGGCGTTGATATCCACGCCGATAATTTTCACTCCGTATTTTTTCCAGATGCCTGCCTTTTCGCACTCAATGGCAAGATTGAGCGCCGTTTGTCCGCCCATCGTTGGCAGCACGGCATCAATTTTATGCTTTTCAAGAATTTTGACAATAGACTTTTTCTCTAACGGCATCAAATACACGTTGTCGGCGGTAACCGGGTCGGTCATAATGGTTGCTGGATTGGAGTTAATCAGCGTAACTTCAATGCCCTCTTCGCGCAGTGAACGCGCCGCCTGCGAACCGGAGTAGTCAAATTCGCAAGCCTGTCCGATGACAATAGGCCCGCTACCAATGATAAGCACGGATTTGATGTCTTGATTTTTCGGCATCTCAAATCAGATTTTACTTGGAAAAATGGATGAAAAGGAACTTCACAGGGCAGGACAAACGCGTGCGGTTGATACAAGCCCAAAAATTGGGCGAAATTAAACCATTTGGAAATGGTTTGTGCGATTAGAAAGGTTAAATCTTTTGGAATTATTGTCCGGAACGGGAATCTTTGAACGTGAGCCATCCTCGCACGCCACATTAAATTTTTGGAATGCTTGTTTCACAGATTCCTGTAGATTTTTATGAAAAAAATCAGTGTTCTAAATGTCGTTGCTTGTGCTGCATGAGGAGCAGACATTTTCAGCTTGCCCTGTGCTATTTTTCTGTGATGAAATATACCATGATGAATTGCATGATGGGTCAATCGAGGCTTTCTAAAAAGGCTGAATGTAGCACAGACTTCAATCTGTAGCTATTTGATTATCACGTGATTAACAAATAACAGGCTAAAGTCTGTGTTACTTTTTGGACAGCCTCAGAAAAAGGGAAATACAGCTTACAACCGACTGTTGAGAATCTCAGCTATGTGCATCACCCGCATATTGCTTTTCTGTCTTTTGAGCAAACCTTCCAGATGCATCAGGCAGGAAGTGTCCGTTCCTGTGATGACCTGCGTGCCTGCCGCTGTATGGTCTGCAATGCGGTCTAAGCCCATTTTGACGGATACAGCTTCTTCCGACACTGCAAAAGTTCCCCCAAAGCCACAGCATTCGTCTGTGCGGCGCAAAGTGGTAAGCTGAATGCCTTTTACTTTGCTCAGTAATTGCTCTACTTTGGAAAACGGCGGTGCTACCAGCTCAGATGATTGTGCCAGCCGCAGCCCGCGCTGCCCGTGGCAACTTTGGTGCAATCCTGTTCTGAAAGGGAAAGATGCGCCCAGATCTGTTATTTGTAGTACATCGGTCAAAAATTCGCAAAGTTCATAAGTGTGTTTGCGTACGTGCTGTACTTCCTCAGTTTGTGGCAGCGTGTCGTAGTGTTTGCGGATGTGGTACACGCATGAACCCGAAGGGGCTACGATGTATTCAAAATCAGTAAAATTTTTGACTAATAGCTGCATGGCAGGCAGCGCTTCGGATTCCATGCCGCTGTTTGCCATAGGTTGTCCGCAGCAGGTCTGATCTGTGGGGTAGCCAACTTGGATACCAAGCCGCTCGAAAATCTCGAGCGTAGCTATGGCTACCTGTGGATAAAACTGGTCAATATAGCAGGGAACAAATAATCCGATTTTCATAGATTGCCTTAAACTGCTTGAAGGGGTTGCAGCGGCAAATATACAGTAAAGGTAGAACCTACGCCCTTAGCGCTCTCTACTCTGATATCCCCTTGTAGCTCTTCAACCAATTGTTTAACAATAGCAAGTCCCAGCCCTGTGCTACTTTCGTTGCCAGTCGGGCTGGCACTCAGGCGCTTAAACTTGGTAAACAGCAGCTTTTGCTCGTCAATTGGAATGCCCTGCCCCTGATCTGTTACTTTGATGATTAAACGCTCCTGTTGCACGCCTGCGTAAAACTGCACTTTGTGGCCTGTAAAAGTGAATTTGATAGCATTGGAAACCAAATTATCAATAATGCGCAAAATCCATCTGGGGTCAGTTATCACCTGTGTATCTGCGTCGGTTTGCCACTCGAAGTCAATCTGTTTCTTTGCTGCGCGGTTCATGTGGAGCTGCAAACTCGGCTCTATTATCTCTTGCAGATTGACCTGCTCGAATTTGGGGGGATTGTAGCGCCCTTCGTGTGCATTGAGGAACAGAATATCGCCGATGAGCGACGTGCCGCGCTCAACGGAAAGCTCGATTAGTCGGAGGCATTCCAGTTGATGATCGTCCAGATTTTGCTGCATTTGGATGACTTCTGTCAAGCCTTTGATGCCGTCCAAAGGGGTTTTCAGGTCGTGTGCCATTACTCCCATTAGCCCGTCTTTTTCCCGATTGAGTTCTGTAAGATCTTCGTTGCTTTTTCTGAGGAGAGTAACGGTTTCTTCTAACTCTTTAGCTTTTTGGCGATAGGCACGGCTGCTTGCAGAAAGATCCTTGTTTATTTTTTCGATAGTTGCCTGCCGTTCGGCGAGTTGATCATTTTTTCGTCTAGTTTTCAACGAGACGTAAATCAGGCTTCCTATAATCATTATGAGGGACGCAATGATAACGATTGTTGCCTGACGGGCAGATTTTTGCGTTTCTGCTTCTGTTTTTTTGCGTTCCTGCTCTTTGCTAAGCTGTACTTGGGCTTCTTGTTTGTCTTTAAGTTCCTGTATGTATTTGAGTTCGATAGACTGGTTGACGCTGTTAGCAGTGTTGATGCTGTCTTTTAAGTTCCAGTGCATATTGAGCCATTTTAATGCGCTGTTGTAGTTGCCTGCTACGGAATCCAACTTGTAGAACAGCAGATAGGTAGTGAGCAGTTCCATTCTCGTCTGCGAGATATCGCCGATTCGTTTTGCTTGTTCAAGTGTTTTTTTAGCATCCTTAAGTCGCCTCAAACCAATATAGGCTTGTGCTAACGAGTTGAGCGATCGAACGTGCTGCCAGTTACTCGTTCCTATGGCAAGAGAGTTGGAGGCAATTGCATAGCGGAGGGCATCGTCATATTGGCGGCGATCCGAATAAATATTGCTGATAGCAGACAGGGCAAAGGATGCGTTGTAATTTACATGGTTGGAAGATGCAAGTTCATAGGCTTTCCAATAGTAGTGTAGCGCCGAATCGCTATTGCCCGACTTGCGATGCGATTCCCCAATATCTGTCAGCGACGCAGTTGTGGCATATAAGTCGTTTTCCCTGCGGCGAATTTCGTAGGCTTGTCTGAAATAATAGCGTGCGCTGTCATAATCCCTGATATTGCTGCGAATCCGTCCGATATTGGTAATGGAGTTAGAAATACCGATATTATCGCCGATCGCTCTTCGCAGTTGCAGAGCGTTGTGAAAGTACTCTAAACTAATGAAAACATAGCCCTGATAGCTGTACAACAGCCCTATGTTATTTAAAGTACGTGCCAGATTGAGTGTGTCTATCTTGGGCAGGCTGACATAAATACTTTGTGCAAGTTGATAATGGCTGATTGCTTTGTCATATTTACCTTTATTGGTATAGACAATTCCCAAAATACGATAGGCGTTTGCTTGTAGTAATTCGTTGTTAGATTTCACAGCGCCATCCAGCGCACTCTTGGCGTAATGCATGGCTTCCTCGTTGAATGCATGTTGCCATGCAAAAGTGGCCATTTGCAAATAAATGCGTGTGCGGGCAGTATCGGATTGTACTTTCGACAGTTCTCTATTCAGGCTATCCAATAGCGGATGACTTGCCTGAGCATGTGCAAATGCACTGCTCAAAGCGAGGATTAATGCCCCTAAAATGGTTAGCAAGCTGCGTTTCAATGCTTGTTTTGTCGTTGAGTAGTCAGATAGGAATTATCGAGTATCTACAGACAAAAGTAGATAAAAAGTCTTACATTCGTTGCGAAAACCTGTCTGGTTTTACAAATGAAAGATATTGTCATTTTTTCGCACAGCCGCACCGATGGCGCGTATTCATCTACAGCTTTTTCGTTGGCTAAGGCGCTCGCTGCGCAGCGCCGCGTATTTTATATCGAGCAGCCGTTTACATGGAAAGATGTATGGAAGCAATGGAACACGGCGCCTATTCGCAATAGAAGGCAGGCAATAGGCGGCAGTCCGCTTTTTTACCGCCAAAAAGATTGGCCCGAAGGCTTTACTGCTATTGCGTTGCCGCCTTTTCTACCGGTAAATTTTCTGCCTGAAGGCAAATTTTATCGGCTATTGCAGATGATCAACGAGCGGCTGCTTTGGAAAGCGATTCGCCGACTTATCAGCCAATACCAACTGCGCGACTGGGTTTTTATGAATGTATATTATCCTTATGCAGGCTTTGATTTCCCCAAAGACCTACAGCCGCTTACAAAAATTTACTACTCGGTAGATGATATTTCGCAAGAACCTTACACTGCACGACACGGCGTTATAGGCGAGCAGCGCATCGTTGCTGCCTACGAACTTGTACTAACAACCAGCCGCACACTCTATAACAAACTACAGGCGTGGAATACTGCTACTTTCTATCTGCCCAACGCTGCCGACGTAACACTGTTCAGTCGTTCGGTTATGCAGGATTTTGTGCGCCCCGCCGATTTGCCGCCGCCTGATAAACCTTGCATTGGCTATGTAGGCAATGTAGATGCTGCCCGCAATGACTTTGCGCTGCTGGCCGGGCTGGCAGCAGCCTGTCCGGAGCTAAACGTCGTACTGATCGGACCGCTGAGTTCGCCGCAGGAGGCAGCGGCCGCAGGTTTGCGCCGGCTCTCCAATGTGTTCTTCTTGGGCAGCAAGCCAATGACAGAACTACCAGCCTATCTCCAACACATGCATTGTATGCTGATTCCGTTTCTTTGCAATACGCTGACCAAAAGTATTTATCCGCTGAAGATCAATGAATATCTGGCGGCGGGGAAGCCCGTTGTTGCAACAGCTTTTTCGGAAGACATTCGCTCATTTGGGCATGTGATTGAACTGGCAGACTCACAGGAGGATTTTATTGCTGCTGTACGCCGTTCTATAGCTACCGATACGCCCGATAAAGCCCGCCGGAGAATGCAAGTTGCCGCGCAGAACACTTGGGAGGCACGTGCGCGGCAATTGGAAATTATGATCGAGGATTTTCTTCAAAGCAATACTAACGGCGTTTCTTAGCCATTTTCTGCAACTGGGCAGGATTCATCTGGTTCATTTTCTTCATCATGTTGCGCATGGCATCAAACTGCTTGAGCAGGTTGTTGACCTGTACGACAGAGGTGCCGCTACCTGCCGCAATGCGTTTTTTGCGGCTGGCATTGTTCACCAATTCAGGATTGCTGCGCTCCTTAGGTGTCATCGAAAGGATAATAGCCTCGATTGGCTTAAAGGCATCATCGTCAATGGCAACATCTTTCATCATGGTGCTCATGCCGGGGATCATTCCTATGAGATCTTTGAGGTTGCCCATGCGCTTGATCTGCTGTAGTTGGCTGAGGAAGTCGTTGAAGTCGAGTTGATTCTTGCGGATTTTCTGATTGATGCGGCGGGCTTCATCCTCGTCAAAGGCACGCTGCGCACGCTCCACAAGCGAGAGTACGTCGCCCATGCCTAAAATTCGCTGCGCCATACGGTCGGGGTAGAAGTAGTCCAGTGCCTCCATTTTTTCCCCCGTACTGATAAACTTGATAGGTTTGTTTACCTCTGTGCGGATAGAAAGGGCAGCGCCGCCGCGTGCATCGCCATCTAATTTGGTCAGTACAACGCCGTCGTAGTTAATCCGTTCGTTGAATGCCACAGCCGTATTTACAGCATCCTGCCCTGTCATGGCATCTACTACAAAGAGTGTTTCAGAAGGTTGCAAGGCAGTTTTCAACTCGGCAATTTCGGTCATTAGCACCTCGTCGAGCGCAAGACGACCTGCCGTATCTACGATCACTATTTTTTTGCCTATAGCCTTTGCGTGTTGGATAGCGTTGCGGGCAATAGCTAATGCGTTTTTGCTGTCCGGTTCGGCATAAACCTCTACGCCGATCTGTCCGCCGAGTACTTTTAGCTGATCAATCGCAGCGGGGCGGTAGATGTCGCAGGCTACGAGCATCACCTGCCTGCCCTGACTTTTGAGCAGGTTGGCAAGTTTGCCCGCAAAAGTCGTTTTACCTGCACCGTTCAAACCTGCAATCATAATCACGGCAGGATCGCCTTTGATGTTCAGGTCGTGGCGCTCGCTGCCCATCAGTTCTACGAGCTTGTCGTAAACAATCTTTACAAACAACTCGTTCGGATTGACAGCAATGAGGACTTTCTGGCCTATGGCTTCGTCCTTGATTTGGTCGGTAATCTGTTTGGCGATTTTATAGTTCACGTCTGCCTCTACAAGTGCCTTTCGGATCTCTTTGACTGTAGTGGCGATGTTAATTTCAGTAATCGAGCCTTTGCCTTTCAGCGTTTTCAGCGCTTGGTTGAGCCGCTGCGACAGGTTTTCAAACATAGTCGGATATTTTTTTATTTGTTGAATTCAATGAATTTGACCACATCCTGCGATTTACCCAGCACGATGATCACGTCGGTGTATTCCAGTTCTGTATCTTCCGAAGGGCGAATGATGAGGTGTTCTACGGATCGTTTGCGGGCATCGAAATACTCTTCGTATTTGCGTTTGATAGCGATAAGCTCCAGCCGGAAGTTGTCTGCCAGTCCAATGTCTTTGAGCGAGCGTTTGAATACGCGGCGCGGCACCTGAATTTCTACGATTTCGTAGCTGTCGGGCAGTGGCAAAATTGCCTTCATATTCGGGTTGAGCAACATTTCGGCGACCATCATACCGATCTCTTCCTCAGGGGAAATAATTTCATTGATACCGAGTTTTTGCAGAATCAGTTTTTGCTGCTGGCTCATTGCCCGCGCAATAATGCGTTTGGCTTTTAGTTCGAGTAACTGTACAACCGTAAGCAGCAGCCCTTCAGTATTTTCGCCGATAGCTACCAGTACGGCATCCATATCGGCAATACTCTGCGAGCTGAGCGCCTTGAAATCAGTTGCATCAAGCGCTACAGCATAGGCAACATCGTCGCGGATTTCCTCAATCAGGTCAATGTCTTTGTCTATGGCAAGCACTTCAGCGCCCCTAGCCGCCAGATTGCGTGCTACCGAGTAGCCAAATTGACCCAATCCTATAACTGCAAAACGATTTCCGTTACTCATCCGAGTTTGTATCTTAAAAAGCCGATGACTACCTCCAATGCCCTGTCCGGGCTTCGATTGTTAGGCACGATCATATCTACCTCATTTTTGAGCGGGCTGATATAGCGCTCGTAGGCAGGCATTACGTGGTGCTCGTAGCGGTAGAGTACGTCGTCTAAGTCATAGCCGCGCTCTACGTTATCGCGCAGAATCCTCCGCTTGATTTTGATATGATCTTTTGCTTCTATGAAAATTTTCAGATCTATCAGCCTTGCAATTTCAGGAAAATAAAATACAAACAGCCCTTCAACAACAATAATCGGTCGTGGTTTAAAAACCAGCATCTTAGGTATAATTGCTGGATTGTTGAAGGTGTATTCTTTGCGCTGCACTTCGTAGCCATTGCGCAGTTGCATAATATCATGCACAAACTGCTGATCGTCTATAGATTCGGGTGTATCAAAGTTTTTAATGCCGTTTTCGTCTGTAGGTTGCTGGTCGCGGTCGCGGTAGTAGTTGTCCTGCGAAATGAGACAGATTGTATCTTCCCTAAAGGTGTACATCAACTTATTCAGGAAATAAGTTTTGCCCGAGCCGCTGCCCCCTGAAATACCGATTAAAAAAGGATGGTTCATAATCAGTTGCAAAATTAATGTGTTTCCTTGCATTTGCGCATGCTTTTTACTTAGTCGGTTTGCATACGATTTGTAATTGAATAGCATTCTTGCCAAATTTGCACGATATTGCCTGCTGAATCGGTATTTATCGGGTTGTCTTCAAATACCGTTGAATTTGGTTGATAATTACTGCGCATGTTAAGTATTGAATCGCTCGGGCAGGAACTTGCCGTACCTCGCAGAGTAGCCATTATTCCCCATCAAAAGCCTGATGCAGATGCACTGGGTTCGAGTTTGGCTTTGTGGGGTTTCCTGAGAAAAAAGGGGCATTCACCGACGGTGATTTCGCCTACAGACTATCCTGATTTTCTGTTTTGGATGCCCGGCAATGATTCGGTGATCAGCTATTCGGAGCAAACAAAAGAGGAATGTGCTAAAGCTATTGCCGATGCAGAAGTAATATTTTGTCTGGACTTCAATGACCCTAAACGCTGTGAGCCGCTCGATACTTTCTTGCATGCCAATACTTCGGCTATCAAAGCACTCATAGATCATCATCAGGACAAAAAAGATTTTGCAGATTTTGAATACTGCCGCGTAAGCGCCGCAGCTACTGCCGAACTGATCTACGAATTCATTGGGCTGATTGGCAGCCACAACGATATAGATACTGATATTGCTTCCTGCATCTATGCGGGTATCCTGACCGATACAGGCAGTTTTAAATACCCGGCTACAACGGCAGCCATCCATCGCATTGTTGCAGACCTCTTGGAAACAGGCATAGACCACACAGCTATCCATCGCAATATCTATGATACCAGCACCTTAGATCGCCTCAAACTTAAAGGATTTGCATTGAGCGAGCGTCTGAAAGTAATTCCCGATCTGCAAACAGCTTATTTTATCCTTTCAAAAGCTGACTTGGGGCGTTTCCGCCACCAGACAGGGGACACAGAAGGACTTGTCAATTATGGACTTTCGATCAAAGGTATCAAACTTGCTGTCATCCTTAAAGAAGACGAGGGCTTCGTTAAAATGTCGCTGCGTTCGGTAGGCAATCTCTCTGTCAATGAGATGGCGCGTACTTATTTCAATGGCGGCGGCCATATGAACGCAGCAGGCGGACGGCTCGATATGTCCATACAAGACGCTGAGGCTACCTTCCTTGAGGTATTATCGGCATACAAATCCATCTTAGCTGAGAGTTAATTACTATTTTCGCATCAAATTTCCACTTAAACACTAATTTTGATAGCATTCATGTTCAAATCTTTTATTTCAGTTTCGTGCGCAGTTGCCGCATTTGCTTTGTTGACAGGTTGCGGTCAGGGCGGCAGTAGCATTAAAACGCTGCCCAATGGTTTGCGTTATGCCAATCACACCAATAATAAAGGTGAAACAGCAAAAGCCGGCGAGTATATGTCGCTGCATTTCCAGATGTGGGGCACTAATGCAGAGGGAAAAGATACCCTCTTGCAAGATACCCGTGCGCTTGGCGAACCGATGATTCTCATGCCTGATAATCCTGCCATCGGACGTATTGGAGAAGGATTGCAGCGGGTTGTAAAGGGCGATAGCGTATCCTTCTACGAATCTGTGGACTCCTTGTATGGACAAATGGTGCCGCCATTTCTGAAAAAAGGCAGCAACATTCGTTTCGATATGAAAATCATAGACATCATGAACCAGCAGGCGCTGGAAGCCATGATGGAGAAACGCCAGCGCGAGCAAGTAGGCAAAGATGAAGAAATAATTAAGAAGTTTCTTGCCGATAAGGGCATCAGCAATGCGCAGCGCACCAGCTCCGGATTGTATTACACGATTGACAAAGAAGGTACAGGCCCTCAGCCTAAAAAAGGCGATGAGGTACAGACCCACTACACTGGTTCTATCATACCTACCGAGCGCAAGTTTGACTCTTCTCTGGATCCGGGACGCGGCGAGCCGTTGAAATTCTCCTGCGGCGTAGGACAGATGATTCCCGGCTTCGACGAGGGTGTTATGCTGATGAAGCAAGGCGGCAAGGCAACTTTTTATCTGCCTTCTGCTTTGGGTTATGGCCCGCAGTCGCCTTCACCTGATATTCCAGCGAATAGCATCCTGCGTTTTGAGGTAGAACTTGTTTCCGTGAAACCGGCATCTGCGCAATAGGTAATACCTGCCTAAGGCATTTTTAGAGGCTGTCCAAAAAAAGTAGCACGGACTTTAGTCTGTGATTGGTTAATCACTTGATAATCAAACAGCTACAGACTGAAGTCTGCGCTACATTCAGTCTTCTTGGACAGCCTACGAGATAAAAGGCTGCATGGTAGATGATTTATTTTATTATAAGACCTGTGTTCAGGTCGTGGATAAAAGTTTGGAGTCGTATCGGGTGGTTAAGAGTTTTGGCTCTTTTACTACACAGGAAACAGCGCTCATCCATTAGGCAAAAGCCCAGATAGAAACCTATCAGACTATCAGAGCTTATATCAGAACTTAAAATCGCTTGATTTTTCAAATACAATACAAGCAAAAGATGCAACTTTAGTCGTCCCAATCGTCCTGCCACTGCCTGTAGGCGCGTTGCAGTTCGTTGAGCGCATGGCGGTCTTGTATTTTTTGGCAAACAGCAATTCCTTTTTCGTAAGTGGCAATCGCTTCATCGTTGCGTCCCGCTTCGCGGTACATCGCCGCCAAGTGGTAATAGGTGGCTGTATAGTCGGGTTGGTTGGCTGCCAACTGCTCCAACATTTGCAAGGCTTTAGCAGGTTCGTCCTTGCGGTATTCCATAGCGACCGCATAAATCAAAAAAGCATCATCTGGCTCATTTGCAAGCATTTGCAGCAACTCTTGCAATCTTTCTTCGGATTTCATCAAACAATGCGGTTTAAGAAAATGTTATGCAAGCATAATATTTTTGGGCAAATCCTTTGATTTCATCTAAAGGATGGCTTAATTCGCAAAACAAATAAAGTACACCGAAAATTCATCTTTTCCATTAGCCTAATGATATGAAAATCTTAGTTTGTATCAGCCACGTACCGGACACAAACGCTAAAATTCCGTTTAAAGACGGAAAGCCAGACCTAAACGGCATCAGCTTTGTCATCGCTCCTTATGATGACTTTGCGCTGGCGCGCGCCGTAGAGTTGCGCGACCAAACCAAAGGCAAACTCACTGTGCTGAACGTAGGTTTGGCAGATACAGAGCCAACCATTCGCAAAGCGCTGGCTATTGGCGCAGACGATGCTATTCGCGTTAATGCGCATCCGCACGATGCCTTCTATGTAGCCTCGCAAATTGCAGCTATTGCTAAACAAGAAAATTACGATCTGATCTTGATGGGGCGCGAAAGCAGCGACTTCAACGGCGGGCAGGTACATGGCATGGTTGCCGAAATGCTGGGCTTGCCTTGCGTAGTGCCTTGCATGAAGTTAGATTTGAACGGCAACGTGGCTACGATGCAGCGCGAAATTGAAGGCGGCAAAGAAATTGTAGAAGTGGCTACTCCGTTCGTAGCCGGCTGCCAAGAACCTATCGCCGAGTGGAAAATTCCAAACATGCGCGGCATTATGTCGGCTAAAACCAAGCCGTTGAAAGTAGTTGAGCCTGTGGCAGTAGAAAACTACACCCATGTTAGTAAATACGAAATGCCCCCGCAACGCAGCGGCGTGAAGATGATTGACAAAGACAACATCGGTGAACTGGTGCGCCTGTTGCGCGAAGAAGCAAAAGTTCTTTAATTTCAACCACTAAATAACTATCTGAAAATGAGCAACGTATTGATATATGTAGAAGCCGAAAACGGCGCTGCAAAAAAATCTTCGCTGGAAGCGGTCAGCTATGGGGCTGCCGTAGCCGAAATGCTGGGCGGGCAAGCAATCGCCATAGCCACTGCCGACCTTTCAGCCGACCATGCGGGCGAAGTTGCCAAATTTGGCGCGGACAAAATATTGCACTACGGCGGAACGGTCGCACAAGGCAGCCAAATTGCAGAGTTGGTAGCCGCCGCCGCACAACAAGAAAACGCTTCGGTGGTCATTACCGCAAAATCTATCAATGCCGATTTGGCCGTGCCGATGATTGGCGTCAAGCTCAAGGCCGCCGTAGCGACCAACGTAACCGCGCTGCCCGATTTGTCTAACGGTTTCACCGTAACGCGCGCTGCCTACACAGGCAAGGCTATTACGCAAGTTTCTTTGACCGGCTCGGTAAAAGTATTAAGCATTAAGAAAAATGCTTCCGGCATGAAGGAATATAATAAAACGCTTGTGGTAGAACTTTTTAACACAAGCATTAGCTCAAGCAAAATCACTGTAAAGGAAGTCAAAAAGCAAACCGGTGAGGTTTTGTTGCCCGAAGCCGATATTGTAGTTTCTGCCGGTCGCGGACTGAAAGGCCCCGAAAACTGGGGCATGATTGAAGAACTTGCCAAAACCTTAGGTGCTGCTACAGCCTGCTCTAAACCCGTGAGCGACATGGACTGGCGACCGCACCATGAACACGTTGGGCAAACAGGCATCAAAGTGAGCCCCAACTTGTACTTTGCCATTGGCATTTCAGGGGCTATTCAGCACTTGGCGGGTGTAAACTCTTCCAAAGTGATCGTTGTAGTTAACAAAGACCCTGAAGCGCCTTTCTTTAAGTCTGCTGATTATGGCATTGTTGGCGACGCTTTTGAGGTGGTGCCTAAGTTGAATGAAGCCTTGAAAGCCGCTTTGTAAATGTTAAATTTTTAGCAAAATAAATTCGCCTGACACGTTTTAAGCGCGTCAGGCGTAATTTTTTGGTCAAAAAATTACACTTCTAATTTCATGCGCACCTTAGCGATTTGCTCGCCCAGCCATGGCATTGGTTTCATGCGGCGATAGGTGAGATTGAAGCGCTCAATAGCATATTTTTTAATGTGCGCCATAGCTTCGTCTATTGAATCGGTCAGGCAGATGAGATTCATATCTTCCGGGCTAAGCGTGCCTTGTTCTACCATCATCTCCATAAAGTCAATCAAGCGTTTCCAATATGCGCCGCCGATAAGCACAATTGGAAAATTATCAATTTTTTTGGTTTGTATGAGCGTAAGTGTTTCAAAAAATTCATCCATCGTGCCTGCCCCGCCGGGCATCACCACAAAGGCATAGGAATATTTGAGCAACAACACTTTGCGCACGAAAAAATGCTCAATGGTTACCCACCTGTCCATGTAAGGATTGTGCGCTTGTTCGTGCGGCAGTTTGATGTTACATCCTACCGAGTAGCCGCCCGCTTCCTTAGCGCCCCGATTGGCGGCTTCCATAATGCCCGGACCGCCGCCCGTCATCACGGTAAAGCCCATTTTGGCTAATTGACGACCGACTTCCCGCGCTTGTATGTAGTAGGGGTGATGTTCGTTAAATCGCGCCGAGCCGAATACAGTTACACAAGGGCCTACAAAGTGTAATTTGCGGAAACCCTGAATAAAATCGGCTAATACT
Source organism: Rhodoflexus sp. (assembly GCF_053489755.1). NCBI lineage: Bacteria > Pseudomonadati > Bacteroidota > Cytophagia > Cytophagales > Thermoflexibacteraceae > Rhodoflexus > Rhodoflexus sp. The sequence goes on along the minus strand of NZ_JBRCHD010000037.1, from coordinate 619 downwards.
TTGAGCGTAAACAGAAACTCTGCACGCCTGCTTCGAGGACCTTCTAAAAATTTTTTATCGTCGTTATCTTCGTTTGTCGCCATACTTGTGAAAAAATGAAGCGAGATAGTAATGACCTTCGCGCATTGCTTTGTTTTCACAAAATACGAATAAATTATCGAATTACCTTATTGAGCTGTCCCCAAAGTTCGTTGTCAAAACTTGAAGCAGCTAATTGCATGTTGCCCGCCGACTCGCCCATGCGTATTACAACCAACCGTTGAGAGGGAACTATGTAAATTTTTTGGTCATTTTTACCTAATGCCGCATACATATCTGCGGGCGCATTGGGGACAAGCGCGCCGTTAAATACAAGCCTCACATTGGGCAGCATGTGTGCGCTTTTGCCGTTCAACCATGTCAGGTAGCCATAGGAAGGGTTCAATTGCTGCGAACTGTTAATCATATCGTTAAAATAAGCGCCATCGTCCAGAATGGGCGCGCCGTTCCACTTGCCCCGATTGAGCAACAGCAGCCCGAATCGCGCCATGCTGCGGGCATTGCTGAAATACACGTTGTTAAATCCTACTTTTAGCCACAAACCGCTCATGCCGATTCGGTTGCCGATAGTGCGTCGGAA
>NZ_JBRCHD010000036.1:0-58279 GCF_053489755.1 Rhodoflexus sp. | reverse complement strand
GCAGCGGCAAGGGCGACGAGAATACCACCCCAAAACCATATTTTAGCCCCTAACTGATGTGTTTTGCGCCATACTTCCTCGTTTTCTAATGTCCAAGGCGTGCGGAAGCCAACAAAATAATTAGGCTTCACACTGTTCATGTAATTCCCTATTACGCTGATAAACAGCGCTATTGCTATTGGTATGAGTTTGCCTGTGCCTGTGGTTATGCTGCCATCGGACATGGATTGGAAAACAAAAAATGAGACTACACTAAGCAGTAGGGCAACAGATAGAAGTATTTTATCTAGTTGCATGGAGGCTCTACCTGCTTTCTGTGCTGTTTTTGGGTCAAGTTGTATAAGAAGTTTGGTAAAAAAATATGAGCCGGCGTTGATCGCAGGTAGTAAAAAAATGTAAAACAAACTTTTTTTGGCAAAGCCATCCGGCTGCCCATTCAGACCGAAATGGATAGGCATAGGATCGGGTAACTGCGGATACAGCCACAGCCCATAAATTAATGGCGCTACGATGAGCAGAGTTGCCAACAAGTCGGTTCGGTTGAGTTTCATAGATATTGTTTAGCTATCGGATGATTTGAAGCGAAAAAACCATTGTAAAATTTCGTCCACAACGGTCATATTGAGTGAATAGATTACAAATTGTCCCTTTTTTTCACTGGACACAAGTTCTGCCTGCCGCAGTAGATCCAAATGATGCGAAATACTGGGCTTGCTGATTTGAAAATGCTCGGCAATCTCACCCGCAGTCATATCGCGCGTTTTCAGCAGTTCTAAGATTTCGCGTCTGGTAGGATCGTTCAATGCTTTGAAAATCGTATTCACGCGATAAATTTACTTAGATATTTAGACAATCGTCTAATGGACAATCAAAAATGTATGAAATTTTTTCGCTGCGCTTAGCATAACTTTGGACAAAATAAATGACTTTGTTTTGATGGCTGAGTTTTGGGAAAAATATAAAAGCCTGCTGATAGCACTGCTGATTGGTGCGCTTACTTTTGGATTGTTGCAATCAGTTGTTTATTTGTTGGATAGATACCGTAACCATCCTGCCTGGCCGCTAATTCCTTCGGGGGCTGTGGCAGTAATAGAAGTGCGAGAGGTTGCTACGCAATGGCGCAACCTCCGCAACAGTGCGGCATGGGAGCAGTTGGAGCAAGTTCCCTTTTTTAAACGTTGGCACAAGCAGGCTGCCAAATTAGATAGTATTGCAGATTATGCTCGCTTGCTCGGCGAGCAGACCTTGTATGTAAGCCTGCACGTAACGGCTAAGAATGATTTTGATGCTATTTTTTACATCCCTGTAGAAGCGCCCACAGAAGCTGATTTGGAAATATTGCAACAGTTATTTATTGATTTTCAGCCGGTACCTAAAGAAACGAGGGTTTATCAGGGCGAGAACCTGTATGAATTAACCGATCGCAACCGCAGTAGTATTTTTACTTTTTTGCTGGCAGATGGCTACTGGGTGGGCAGTTTTACCCCGTACCTGATAGAAGATGTTGTTCGGACGTATAATAGCTTGGGGCGAAATAATTTTCAACGTGCGCATACGAGCCTCTTTACAGCGCGGCAACTGATGGCAGATACTCCTGTGCGTCTTTACCTCAATTTTGAAAAATTAAAGGACTGGGTGGGGGTGTTTGCTGAGTTGACCGATGCAGATCTGCTGGCAAATATGACCGATGATTTGCTGCTGGGGCTGGATATTCGCAAAAACAGCTTGCGATGGATCGGGGCTACTGCCAACGCGCGCGAGAAACAACTGACTGCTTTTTTGAAAGATAATCCCCCTGCTCCCCTCCGCCCGATAGCAAGGTGGATTCCTGCCGAAACTGCCTATCTGTATCGCATTGGTGCTACAGACGGCGGACAGTTGTACAAGCAGCTGCGCAAATACTGGGCGGTTCATCAGCCATTGTTGTTAGATAAAATGGATTCTCTGGCAGAAAAAACAGGGCTTGATGCAGAAGATTTTTACACACAACTGGATGGAGAAATTGCTTTGGCAGTTTCAGAAATCCTGCCCGACGGACAGGCAGACCGCTGCATACTGGTGGCTAGTAAAGACAGCCGCAAAGCCTTGCGCTTATTGGAGCAGGCAGCAAAGGAAACACTGAAAAATCCTAAAGATACGCTTTTCAGCGAGCGATACGGGAAACTGAGGATCGTTCAGCTTCCACTGCCGGACCTGCCCCTGATGCTATTTGGGGAAGCATTTGGCGGCTTTCCGCAGGTTTTTGTAGCAGTTAATGCACAATACCTAATTTTTGGTAATCGTCCCTCTGCCCTGAAAAATTACACCGACGAGATCGAGCGCGGCAATACATGGGCGCTGCCCGAGAAGCAATACCTGTTTGATGGACTGGACTCGGCAGCGCACATCAACTTGATTGTGCACCACAAACGCAACTGGACGCGGCAGCAGCAGTATCTCTCCTCGACTACAGAAAAAAACGCGATGCTATATCTGCGCCAGTGGTTATTTTTTACCAATTTTAGTTTTGAGTTGAGTGGCAAACCACAGGGTCATTTTTTGGCGCGAGTCATTATAGGACATGGCGACCGCAGGAATACGACCACAGGCATTCCCCAAAAGTTGTGGGAGGTCAATCTGGGCAGCCCTTTGCGCGAGCAGCCGCAGTTGGTCATTAACCACAACAACCGATCTACTGAACTAATTTTTCAAGACCAAAGTAACAACCTGCATTTGATTACTGCAAATGGCAAAAAGTTGTGGAGTCTGTCTATGGGCGTACCCGTTACAAGTGGTTATCCGCAGATTGACTATCTGAACAACGGCAAACTACAGTATCTGCTCACCACTACACAGGCACTTTATCTGGTTGATCGGTTGGGACGCATTGTCAGCGGCTTTCCTGTTCAGCGCGACTGGGGCGGCACGCTGGATCGGCTCGGTGTGATTGATTACGACAATACTAAAGACTATCGCTTTGCGCTTTCTACCGCCAACGGAAACATCTTCTTGCTCAGTAAGAGTGGGCAGGTCTTGCAGGGCTGGGCGCCGCGAAAAACTACAGGATCGCTGGCAATACCGCTGCAACATTTGCGCATCCAGTCAAGAGATTGTATGATTGCCGTACAAGACGGCGGGAGCTTGATCTTGATGAAGCGCAACGGGGAAAGCTATGCAGGTTTTCCGGTAACTCTACAGCAGCCTATTTATCCTGCTGCTGTGATAGAGGCAGGTACTGATTTTGCGAGTTATCACGTGCGGATACTGACGGAAAGCGGCGAACTGCTCCGCATTAATTTTGAAGGACAAGTTGCCGGACGGGAGCAATGTTATGATGATGCAGGTGGCGGGTATTTTAGTTTTTGTACAGACCAAAGCGGGAGCGGGCGTTGGATCGTAGCCCGCCAGCTCCAAAATCGCCTGATTTGTACAGACATGAACGGTAAAGTATTATTTCGGCAAACATTGAACGACGACAGCCGCCACTGGGTGCAGTTTTTTGGCTTTGGCGCAGGTGCCGATGTAGTTGCTGTTACCAATGCCAAAACGGAACTCTGTCGCCTCTATCTGACAAATGGAGATTTGCTTACAAAAGAGCCGATACCCTCGCGACAGCCCGTTGCTGTGCGCTTAAATGAGCAAAAACGCACCGTATTGGTTTTTGCAGGGCATCAGAACAAGTTGCAGGCATGGGAGGTGGCGTTGTGATGTGCAGCAGGCATAGAATTTTATCGTAATTTTACAGCGCGTTTTTTGCGCAAGACTAACACCCTACTATTCACGTGAAGAAATACCTGTTCTTGTTCCTGCTATATACTGCATCTTTTTCGCTTGCAGCACAAATATCGGCCACACAAAGCCGTTTATTAGACGATCTTAAAATACTGGCCTCGGTTGAGTTTGAGGGCAGGCGAACCGGTACGGAAGGCGCTGCTAAGGCGCGCAATTTCTTGCAAAAACGCTTTGCAGAAATAGGTTTGAAACCTGCTTTTGGCAGCAGCTACGAACAAAAATTCGAGTTTAAAAATCGCCAAAGCGAAACTTTACAAGGGATCAATATGGCGGGTGTAATTGAGGGGAAAAATAAAAATCTTTGGATTGTAGTCTGCGCGCACTACGACCACTTAGGCAAAGTAGGCAACGATATTTTCCCGGGAGCAGATGACAATGCTTCGGGAGTGGCTGCACTGCTTGCACTGGCAGAACGTTTTGCCAAAGAAAAACCCCTACACAACATATTGTTTCTTGCGCCGGATGCTGAGGAAATGGGACTAAAAGGCTCGCGCTACTTTGTAGAAAATCTGCCTTTTCCGATTGCCAATCTTGCATTGAATATCAATATGGATATGGTTAGCCGAAGCGCAAAGAATGAATTATTTGCTGTTGGCGCCTACCACACTCCGCTGCTGAGAAATATTTTAGAAAAACAAGCCATCAAAGACTTTACACTTACTTTTGGACACGACGAACCCAAAGAACAGCCCGGCTACGACTGGAGCAATGCCTCAGATCACGCGCCTTTCCATCAGAAGGGAATTCCTTTCATTTACTTTGGTGTGGACGACCACGAAGACTACCACAAACCAACAGACACCTTTGATCGCATACAACCCGAATTTTTTTCAGCCGTAGTTAAAGGGATTGGGGACAGTATCCAACTTTTGGATAAAAATCTTGTTCCTATTTATAAGCAAAAGAAAAAACGTTAATGAAAGCGCGTGTTTTCAGAACTTTTCTTGCCGTAGCGGTTGCAACGAGTCTGTTTTGGGGTTGCCAGACGCAGCAGACTGTCGTTAGTACAATTAGCGATACTCGCACGCTTGCCTATATCGGCAATCAACCTGTGAGCGTAGGGGAATTTCGCTATCTGTATGAAAAAAACAGCAGCAATGACTCTATGGCTTACACTGAGTCAAATTTGCGCGAGTATTTACAGTTGTTTGTCAATTTTAAGCGCAAGGTGTACGAGGCGCGCTCATTGGGCTATGATACTACGCAGTCCTACAAATCTGAACTTGCCGATTACCAGAAGCAACTGGCAAAGTCTTATCTGTCTGTCAATGCCTACACCGACCGTATGGTGAAAGAAGCCTATCAGCGCTTGCAGGAGGAAATCAATGCCGCCCATATCCTCATCCGTTGCCCCCGCGATGCTTCCCCACAAGATACGCTGGTAGCCTTTCGCAAGATTCAGGACTTACGCCGTCGTGCGCTTGCGGGCGAAGACTTCGGTATGCTGGCAGCTACTTACTCAGAAGATCCTGCCGCCAAAGAAGAAAAAGGCAACTTAGGCTATTTCACAGCCTTGCAAATGGTCTATGATTTTGAAGATATTGCATATAAAACACCCGTAGGACAGATTTCTGAAGTGGTTCGGACGCAGTTTGGCTACCACATCGTCAAAGTTATGAGTCGCCGCCCCAACAGAGGCGCTATCAAAGTAGCGCATATTATGGCACGATTCCCCGAAAAAGCAACTGCTGCCGACTCTATTGCCACCTTAGAGCGCATTCGTGCTATTCGGCAGCGGTTATCCGAGGGCGGCTCTTGGGATTCGCTTTGCTTGGCCTACAGCGACGATGCTAACTCGCGCGATATTGGCGGAGAGTTGCAGTGGTTCAGTATCGGTACGATGATTCCTGCTTTTGCCGAGCCGGCTTTCCAATTGAAAAATATTGGCGATATTTCTGATCCTGTACAGACACAGTACGGCTGGCATCTGATTAAGCTCAAAGACCGCCGCCCGATAGAGTCCTTCAACGAGTTGGAGCCCATTTTACGTCAGAAAATCAGCAAAGACTCGCGGGGACAGATGAGCCGCAGCTATTTGATCACCAAGCTCAAAAAAGAAAATGACTGGATAGAAAACGAGCATGTCAAACAAATACTGCTCGCCATGCCCGATGAATCAATTTTACAGGGCGAGTGGAACTACGATCGTGCATCCAATGATCTGTCCAAAATAGTGTTTACGATCAAAGGTAAGCCCTATTTGCTGCGCGATGCAGCACTTTTTATCGAAAATAATCAGGGAATGGGGCAGAGACAAGGAACTGTACTGAGTGAATTTGTTCACAAATTGTACGAGCAGTTTGTAGCACAGTCGCTTATCGAGTACGAGGAAGCACATTTGGCAGAAAAATATCCTGATTATGCCTATCTGCTCAATGAGTACCGCGAGGGAATTCTCCTGTTTAAGATCATGGAGGAACGCGTTTGGGGTAGAGCCTTGACCGACCGCGAAGGCCTGCAAAAGTTTTTTGACAATAACCGCAGCCGCTATCAGTGGCCCGATCGGGCGCAGGTGAGTATCTACACTGTCGCATCGCAGAAGATCTTGCAGCGCATCAAGGAAGAATACAAAAAAGATTATTACCTCGATGGCGATCTTTCGGATATCGGGCAATTTGCCTACGCCCCCGGACAATCGCAGCCCAGTGCAGATGCTCTCCAAAATTTGACCCAGCTCCTGAATATTCTTAAGCGCGATACGACCACGATCGTAGAACTGAGTGCGAGCTATACGCCACGCGAAAGTCGTCAGATTGCACAGGCAAGGATGCGCATACTAAAAGAGCGTATTATTGCTGCCGGTATCTCACCGCTGCGCATAGCTGAGGCTGTACAGCCAATCAGTCAGGGCACAAACTCACAGGCACAGGTGCTGGTGTACGGGCGCAACAAAAAAATCATGGTTCAGAACCTCAACCGTGAGATTCCACTTTCTGTGCAACTGAATGAAGGACTGTTTGGGCGCGGCGAGAACCCGATAGTAGATGCTACGGCATGGAAGAAAGGCGATTATGAGCTACAGATAGGTAATAAGTGGTACTGGGTGATTATACACGAAGTACAGCCTGCGCGTCCGAAAGAGCTAAGCGAAACTCGCGGTATCGTTATTGCCGATTATCAGCAGTTTTTGGAAGCCGAGTGGTTAAAAACATTGGAAAACCGCTATCCCCTGCGCTTGGAGCAAGATGTGTTCAACCAACTGATTCGCAAAAAATGAACCGACAGATACAACGATTATTCATGGCTGGTGCGGTTGCTGCTGCACTTGGAGTTGCTATTGGAGCTTTTGGGGCGCATGGCTTAAAGCCGATGCTGATGGCTACCGGTAGGTTAGATACCTTTGAAACAGCTGTTAAGTACCATTTTTATCATGCCTTAGGAATGTTGCTACTGTCTGTATGGGCAAAAATGACAGACAAAGCGCAGCAGGCAATCATACGTGCGGGCTGGCTATTGCTGGGCGGTACGGCGATCTTTTCAGGATCGCTCTATGCGCTTTGTCTGTTGCAGATTGGTTGGCTTGGGGCTATCACCCCGATTGGCGGTATGCTCATGATCGGAGGTTGGCTGTATGCCGCATTGGCCGCGCGCGCCTAATCATCTTGTCGCCTATCTTCGCAGCCACGCTCGTGCCGATCGTAAGCTGAGATAATTTGCTTTACTAATTTATGACGAACAACATCGCGCTCATGCAGTTCTACAAAGCCGATGCCCTCTACCCCATTGAGGATTTTCAGTGCCTCGACCAGCCCCGAGCACTGCTTGCGCGGCAAATCTATTTGCGAGCGATCACCGGTGATAATCATTTTAGAATAAGGGCCCAGCCGAGTCAGGATCATCTTCATCTGCATAGCTGTTGTGTTTTGCGCTTCATCTATAAGGATAAAGGCATGATTCAGCGTCCGTCCGCGCATAAATGCAATCGGGGCAATTTCGATGATATTCCGCTCCTGATAGAATTTTAGTTTTTCGGCTGGGATCATGTCCTCCAGTGCATCGTACACAGGGCGCAGGTAAGGGTCTATTTTTTCTTTCAGATCGCCCGGCAGGAAGCCAAGATTTTCGCCTGCTTCTACAGCAGGACGCGTGATGACGATTTTTTTGACTTGTTTATTTTTCAATGCACGCACAGCAAGTGCAACAGCAAGGAAGGTTTTGCCTGTTCCGGCAGGACCGAGCGCGAACACCATGTCGTTTTGCATAGCTGCCTCTACGAGCTTGCGCTGGTTAGCAGTACGCGGCTTAATCGCTTCTCCGTGAACACCGTGCAAGATGGTTTCATCTGATTCTTTGCGGACAGACCACTCGCTTTGATGTTCGCTCAGGTATGCGTCTATACTTTCAGACGTAACCTTACCGAACCTATTGTAATACTCCAATAGTCCATTGATAAGCTCATTGATGCGTACAATCTCAGTAGAGTTACCTCGAATACGCAACTCACTTCCTCTGGAAATGATTTTTGTGTGCGGGAAGGCTTGTGTGATTTGGCGTAGATTACTGTTTTCTGCACCAAAAAAATCTACAAGCGATACATCTTCTAAGTGAATGACTTTTTCTACCAAACTAATTGCTGTCTTAGACTTTGTACTAAATTAAGTGTTGGCGGCTGAAAATGCAACTACTCTACCCAGTGAAGTGTGAGCATGTTCGTACGGCGATACTCTTCGTTCATAGGCATGGTAGCAGTACTAATAAACAAATCCCCTTTTGCAAGATAACCTTTTTCTACAAGGATTTGTTCTGTCGCCTTCAATGTAAGGTACGTACTCTGAAACTTGTCGTAATAGAAACAGCGCACTCCCCACAGCAAATTGAGTGTAGTAAGCAAGTGCTGATTTTCGGTGAATACAAAAATACCTGCGTTGGGACGGCGGCTGGAAAGTTGGAAAGCGCTATAGCCTGAGCGGGTAATGCAAATAAGCGCCTTGGCTTCGGTCAGTTCTGCCAGCCTACAGGCTGCATGACCAATCATGTTGGCACTGTATTCGTTTTTATTGCCTTCTTTTGGAACGTCGTGGTACTTGTTGTAGATGTTGCCATAAGACTCTGCGGCAGTCAGAATACGCACCATACTTTTAACCGCTTCTACGGGATATTTGCCGCTGGCTGTTTCTGCACTCAGCATCACCGCATCGGCACCGTCTAACACGGCATTGGCAACGTCGTTTGCCTCAGCACGGGTCGGGCGTGGGTTGATGATCATACTTTCCATCATCTGCGTGGCTACTATCACAGGCTTGGCTTGCTTTACGCACTTGGCGACAATTTTTTTCTGCCAGAGAGGTACTTCTTCCATCGGGATTTCTACGCCCAAATCACCGCGAGCTATCATCACCGCATCTGTGGCAGCAATGATCCCGTCAATATTTTTAAGCGCATGAGGAGTTTCTACTTTGGCAATAATTTTTGTAACCTTTCCGCTGTCGTTGATGATGCGGCGCAGGTCGTTCAGGTCTTCTGCCTGACGCACAAAGGAGAGCGCTATCCAATCTACGTTATTCTCCAGTCCGAAAACCAGATCTTCCAGATCTTTGGGTGTAAGAGAAGGCTCGGATACAAGTGTATTGGGCAGATTGATGCCTTTTTTAGACTTGATCAGCCCGCCGTAAACAGTAGTTGCAAAAACTTCGGTTGCTGTAACACTGTCCACCCGAAACTCTAAATTCCCGTCGTCTATCAGGATGGGTTCACCGGGTTTTACGTCCTTTGCTAAGTTGTAGGTGCATGTAAGACGTTCCTTAGTACCAACTCCTTTTTCGTAAGCAATTACAATTTTATCGCCTGCCTCTACCATTACACCGTTGTTTTCTACTTCGCGCAGGCGGATTTTTGGACCTTGCAAATCTTGCAAGATGGCTACTGTCATTTCCATTTCCTGATTTAACTCGCGAATCATATGGATAACTTTCAGATGATCTTCGTGGCTGCCGTGTGAAAAATTGAGTCGGAAAACATCTACACCTGCCAGCATGAGTTCGCGGAGTTGCTCGCGTGAGTTGGAAGCAGGCCCTACAGTGGCTACTATTTTTGTTCGGTTGTAATTTTCAGTTATCATTCTTTTTTGCTTGCAGAAGTGAGGTTAAAAACTTTCCTGCCGTTAGTTTTGTCGGCGATAAAGTTAGGTTTTTTTGAGAAATTAAAAAGAACAAGCCTTGGCAGAAGTTTCGGTGCAGCAGAAAATCAACGACAGGCAGCAACTGCTTGCTGTTCTGATAGATCCCGATAAGGTGATGTTCGATCATCAGGCCGAGTGGTGGCGCATGCTGGGGCGGCATTTACCCGACCTACTGCTTGTTGGTGGCAGTTTACTCACCAAAGGAGATGTACACCATACGGTTACATGGCTCAAAGATCGTTTCAATATTCCGGTATGGCTTTTTCCGGGTAGCTATCAGCACCTCAGCCCTGCGGCCGATGCGCTGCTGCTGCTATCGCTGGTATCGGGTCGCAACCCAGACTTCTTGATTGGGCAGCATGTAGCGGCTGCCCCGCTGATCCGTCGAATGAACCTTCAGACCATCCCAACAGCTTACATACTCATAGACGGAGGCAGGCCTACAACCGTATCTTACATCAGCAATACACAGCCTATACCTGCCAATAAGCCCGATTTAGCCGCAGTAACTGCTATGGCAGCAGAGATGCTGGGGATGCAAATGATTTATCTGGAAGCAGGCAGTGGAGCGATTCGCCCTGTCCCTGCGGAGGTAATTGCAGCAGTACGACGGGCGGTTAGCCTACCTTTGATTGTTGGCGGCGGGATTCGCTCCGTAGATGCACTGGCAACTGCGTACTGTGCCGGAGCTGATGTAGTAGTCATTGGAACAGCGTGGGAACAAAACCCTGCCATACTTGCAGACATGGTCGCCATGAGAGATGAGACCAACAGAAATGTCCGGTAATTTCCCGTAAAACCTTATCTTGCAACATAAATAAACTATCCATTTATGTTATCACCTGCACAGTTAGACTCTCTAGCCGATAAAATCAATGCGGCAGTAGATCTGCCATTTGTTAATGAAGCAATTGAAAAACAGATGCTTATGACTGTTTTGCAACAGTTTAACGGAGTGATCGGCAGCCTGCTCAGTGCTGAGCAATTAGCAGCGCTCGGCGACCCCAACAAGGGCTTGTCCTTAGACAGCGCTGCAAAAAACAGCCTTCAGGGCGATCTGATGCAACAAATTGCCGGCAAGTTGAACATGGGTATGTTGAACAGCGCTATGGGCAGAGGAGTTTCAAAAATCATTTCCGAAACCTTAGTGAATGCCATGCAAAAAGGTAACAAACTGTAAAAACTGTATCTTTGCCATTATTGATTGATTGGTTGCAAAGATTTCTGCTTGTTTTTCAGGTGCTTGTACTGATGGTAGTCGGTACATCTATTTGTTTTGCCCAACAGGTAAAACCTAGTGGAACATTTAATAAAAAATCGGTTAAAATAGGCGAGCCGGTAGCCTACACGCTGGTATTTCGATATCCGGCTTCTATGGAAGTACGCTTTCCCGATACGCTGTTTAACTATAAGCCCTTCGAACTACTGTCTAAAAAGCATTTCAATACCCGCACCGATCATGCAGGTATGAGTATTGACAGTACGATTTATACGCTTGCCACTTTCCAGACGGATAGCATCCTGTTTTTTACACTGCCTGCAATTGTACTGCGCAATGGCGATACAACTGCTATTGCAGCAGATTCGGCTGCTATTCTGATAGAGAAAATTATTCCTGCCGCCGATGCAGAACAGGCCAAGCTCATTTCAACTACCGATTATTTTGTCGTTGACAGAGGCTTGAATTATCCTTACATTATTGCCGGATTAAGTGGTTTTTTGCTGCTATTGACACTGACCTACTGGATATTTGGCGGGCGTATTCGCAAAGCCTTGCGTTTGCAACGCCTCCGCCGCAAGTTCGAGCGATTCATCAATGAGTATCTGCCCTACACCGAGCGACAGTTAAGCCCTGAAGCAGCCGAACACGCATTAGCACTTTGGAAAAGCTACCTGCAAGGTTTACAGGGAATCCCCTATACAACCTACACATCCAAAGAAATCGCAGCTATTTTACCCGATAAATCCTTAGAGCAGACGCTCAGACAACTGGATTTGGCTATTTACGGCAATAAAATAGATGCTCAGACTGTGGCAGCTACTGTCTTTTTAGCAGATTTTGCCAGAGAAGCCTATCGCTTAAAAATAGAGGAGGTGCGCAATGCCTGAGTGGTTATCGTGGAGATGGTTTCTGCCTGCTACTTTGCAGCAGTTCGACTGGGGTACTGCGCCCTATGAAGGTTATTACTTCCTCGTGATTATGCTGCTGCCTGTGCTGTATATTCTGCGTTGGCTGGTACATTTCCGCAACAGGCAGAAGTTGGAGATAGCTATGTTGGAGCGCGATGCGCACAATGACACGTGGGCATGGCTGCGGCACATTCCAAGCGTACTGATGCTGCTGATGTTGAGTATGTTCTTACTTGCACTGGCGCGTCCGCAGCGCACTAACGAGCAAGTCGAACGCTCGCTGGAAAGTATTGATATTATGCTCTGTCTGGATATATCCGAGTCAATGGATGCGGAGGATTTCCTCCCCAACCGCCTTGAAGCAGCAAAAGAAGTAGCGCGTAAGTTTGTGGCAGGACGCACACAGGATCGGATTGGTATTGTGATCTTCTCGGGCGAAGCCTATGCACTCAGCCCGCTAACAACCGATTATGGTCTGTTAGACAATTACCTCAAAGAAATCAACTTTGATATGATTCCCGATGGAGGAACTGCTATTGGCAGCGCTTTGGGAGTAGCTACCGTCCGCTTGAAAGACTCGCAGGCAAAGACCAAAATAGTAATCTTGCTCAGCGACGGGGAGAACAACGCAGGTAATATTTCCCCTGAAGATGCTGCCAAACTAGCCTTTGCCGATGGCATCCGTATTTATACTATCGGTGTAGGTAAGGAAGGGCGCGTACCGATCGGCAAAAATGTATTCGGTGATACGCGCTACGTAGAAAATAGCATGGACGAAAGCACGCTCCGGCAGTTGGCAGAAATTGGCGAAGGGCAGTATTTCCGCGCACAGGACAATAACGCGCTGGCCGAAATTTTTGCGCGAATAGATCGCTACGAAAAAGTGCAGATTAAAGAAAAGCGCTTTCGCGATGTGAAAGATTATTACCGGATTTACCTAATGTGGGGAATAGTTTTCTTCTTGCTGTGGATGGCGCTGAAAAATACCTTTATCTTTAACGCACTGGAAGATTAGCGCAGCCTGTCCATCGAGCGCACCAGCATCTCGTCGCGGCGGATGAAACGATTGGCCAGCGCATTGCAAACTAAGGCTACCCCAGGCATGTAGAATCCAATACCATAAGCGCCTTTAACAGTAGGCAAAAAGAATTTTTCGCCCTGAAAAGATAGCCACACCTCGCCAATCAGCACAGCACTCAGCACAAGTGTATTGATCAGGTTGATCAGCACCTGCAACTTGCGGTTTTTGTAGCTAAACAGCGCCATACCCGCCAATACGATGGCAATAGCTGCACCGATGCCTAAGTAAATCACATTCTGTTTGTGTACAACCTGTCCGTCTGCCTGATGCAGCAGGGTGGCAATAGTGAGCGATGCTTGTGCGCCTGTTTCGGGGTTTTGCTTGCTCCACAGTGGAAAAAATAGCATCAGCGTCATAGAAAGCATTACCAATAGCAGAAAAACCGATTGAATGCGTTGGATCATGGTAACATAAAGTTAATTTTAAGCCTCAAAAATAAGGCAAAACACAAATCATTTTTATGCACATTTCCGTAAAACACATTATTGCGGACGAAGATCTTGAAAAGGCTTTCAATATTCGGCGTAACGTTTTCGTCATAGAACAGCAAGTGCCCGAAGAGGAAGAATATGATGAGTTTGAATCATCAAGCCGTCATTTTTTGGCAATGGCAGATGGGGTGCCTTGTGGCACAGCGCGTTGGAGATTTACTGACAAGGGAGTAAAAATGGAGCGTTTTGCCGTATTAGCCGACTATAGAAGCAAAAAAGTTGGCAGCGCTTTAGTAGAGACTGTACTTACAGACATTAGCCAAAATCCTGAAAGTAAAAATCAAATAATTTACCTGCACGCACAACTGTCTGCTATGCCATTGTACGCCAAATTCGGTTTTCAGGCAGTGGGCGAGATGTTCTCCGAGTGTAATATCTGGCATTACAAGATGATTTTGCCGCCTCAATCAAATGAAGCGAAATAAAAGCGATGTTATCTAACGAAGTAATTTTCTTTACCGGCTTTACAATCTTTATTGTCGGTGTTTTGGCACTTGACTTAGGCCTATTTTCGAAGAAAGATCATGTAGTTAAGTTTAAAGAGGCTGCTGCATGGAGTGCTGTATGGGTGCTGTTTGCCTTGGGCTTTTATATCCTGTTAGACAGGCAAGGACATCTGATACATGGTATAGAAAGCTATGAAGATCTGGAGCGTGTAGTGAGTAACTACATGCCGAGAAAGGTAGTGCTTTACCCCGATGACTTTGAGCGAAGCCTTGCCGCCTACCGCGATATGATGTCGCTTGAGTTTATTACCGGCTATCTGTTGGAATATTCTCTTTCGGTAGATAATATATTTGTTATTATCATGATTTTCACATCATTCGGGGTGCGCGAAAAGTACTTTAAAAAAGTACTCTTCTGGGGGATCATGGGCGCAATTGTGATGCGATTTATCTTTATTTTCGTTGGAGCTGCACTGATCAATACCTTTGGTTGGATCATGTACCTGTTTGGAGGATTTCTGATCTATACGGGTATTAAAATGTTCTTTGAACGCAATCAGGAAGAAACGATAGACCCTGCCAAACATCCCGTTGTTAGGCTGGCATCAAAATGGTTTCGCGTATATCCGCGCTATGTACGCAACCGCTTTTTTGTCAAAAAACGAGGGCATTGGTATCTCACGCCGCTTTTCATAGTGGTGATGATCATCGAATTTACCGATCTAATTTTTGCAATAGATTCAGTGCCTGCTGTATTTGCAGTAACTCAAGACCCTTACATCGTATTCTTTTCCAACATCTTTGCTATTCTGGGCTTGCGCTCTATGTTCTTTTTCCTGTCCAACATCGTTCACATATTCCATTACCTCAAAGTCGGCCTTTCGGCACTTCTGGTATTTATTGGCATCAAGATGATTGCACACCACTGGATGGGCGAATGGGGCTTTAAAACCGTACATTCGCTGTATGTCATTCTTGGAATTTTGGGCATAAGTATTGTAGCTTCTTTGTTATTCCCTGTCAAAGAACCTGCTACAGCGACCATTCCTGAACATGATATAGTAAAAGAAAATATAGAGCATGTAAAGGAAGAGTTTGCCAAGCGTTTGGACTAAAAAGCGCATGATAAGAGCATCTGTTGTTTTGTCCTTATTTGTAATGATGCTAACCTTCGGCGAGTGGTTGCCCAATGGCAGGCATTCGCCGAAGGTTAGCTTTGATTTACCAACTTATCTGCCCGTATTACTCGATTCGCCCCCCGCCGAAGGCGGAGAAGAACTCAGCGAAAAAGCAAAAAGGGCACAACAAAGGAAGGAAGAACTTTCCCCGGATTGCATCTGCCCCCAAAATCTTCGCGATTCTATTATTTTCGAGCAAGTAGAGGCAAGTTTTTATGCCAACTACTACGATACCCTGCAACTCGACCCGAGCATCATTTATGCGGCTAATCCGGCAATTGAGCATGCCCGTCGGGAGGAAGATCGCCGCCGCCGCCGCATAGATAAAATACACCAGAATCCTGCCTTGTACGAGCAGTTGCGAGCCAAACAGCGCACCTTGCATGCTATCAAAACACAGATTTGCTGTCTGATTAAGTTTGCTAAGCAGGAAATGGGGCGCAGCAGCGTAGGCGAAGAGTACGAAGATATGCGTACCCACCCGATCATGCGAAAGTATGGTGCTTTGCAAGCCAAGATTAACAGAAATATGGCGTTGCTCAACATAGACCTTGAAAATTACAGAGAAGCCCGCGGCAATCAGGCTTTGCAACTTTTTCACAGCATGGAAAAGCAATTCAACGATCTGAAAGGCAGAACCGAAGGCTATTCTGACGACTCGATTCGCAACAGCCTGCGCGAGAGGTCGAACCAGATCGCGATTCAGCAGCTGAAGGCCTACCTTTTTATGAGTAAAATGCCGCCAAACATCAACTGCAAGAGCGGGGTCGGATATTGGTTCAAAGGTTTACCGCCGGAGCGCGTTGCCGATATTGATCCTAAATCCGATTGCGTAGGCTATGTTGTTTCTTTAGGTAAAAATCATAACTTGCTTATCCTACGCGTGCGCGGCAGCAGTTTGGAAGACAATGCTCCCATAGATCGGGTAGTGGCGGTAGTCTGGCGCAAAGTGCGCGAAATCCGCAAAGTAGGCGACGATACCCAAAAGCCGCCGTCCGACATCGGCGCAATTGACTTGATGTAATACCAAAATGAATCATCTACCATGCAGTTTCGTAGGGATTGCATATTGCCTGCTCGTTTTTATTTGCCGCTGTCAAAAGTTATTTTTGGAAAAAACATACATTCAACCACAGCATGGCAAGCATCGAAGAGGAAATACAAGGACGTTTCCAGAATGACCGACACAAATCGTTGGTGAACCTAATCTACACAGCTAACTGGATCAATTCCGAGTTGGACAACTTCCTGAAAAAACACAACATTACTTCTCAGCAATACAATATGTTGCGGATCTTGCGCGGTGCATACCCCAAGCCGGTTTCTTTGAAGTACGTTCGTGTACGAATGCTGGATAAGATGTCCGATGTTTCGCGCATGGCAGACAAACTCGAAGACAAGGGCTATATCAACCGCTGGCAGTGCGACGATGATCGGCGTATCGTAAATGTAGTAATCAATGAACGCGGAATGCAGTTGTTAAAATCGGCAGATGAGGATGTTCGTCGGATTGAAGCCCGCTTTGGTGCTTTGCAAGCCGAAGAATTAGTACAACTCAATTGCCTGCTGGATAAACTGCGTACGGAAAGCTACCGCTACGACTAACGGCGATAGTCGTCCAGAAAATTTTCTAATTTATCCAACGCTACTGCCAACTCATCTACCGTAGGTAAAAACACAATTCTAAAATGATCGGGATGAGGCCAGTTAAAGCCCGAACCTTGTACGATGAGCAGATGTTGCTGCCGTAGTAGATCCAGAACAAACTGCTGGTCATTATCTACCCTGTACATTTGCGTATCAATTTTGGGAAACATATAGAATGCTCCTTTGGGCTTTACGCAGCTGACCCCCGGCATCTGGTTGAGCCGCTGCCAGCAATAGTCGCGCTGTTTGCGCAGCCTTCCACCAGGCAAAACAAGCTCGTTGATGCTCTGATAGCCGCCCAGCGCCGTCTGAATAGCAAATTGCGCGGGGACATTGCTGCAAAGCCGCATACTCGCAAGCGTATTGAGTCCGTTAATGTAGGACTGCGCATGCTTTTTGTCGCCGCTCAGAATCATCCAGCCGCCGCGAAAGCCGCAAGCGCGATAGGCTTTGGAAAGACCGCCATAAGTTACAAACAGGGTTTCATCTGAAAAGGCTGCTACAGAAAAATGAGCAGTATCGTCGTACAGGATTTTGTCGTAGATCTCGTCTGAGAATACAATCAGGCGATGTCTGACGGCAAGTGCTACCAATTGTTGCAACAGATCTGAGGAGTAAACTGCACCTGTTGGATTATTGGGATTAATAAGAACGATTCCCTTAGTTCTCGAAGTGATTTTCCGTTCTATATCTGTTAGGTCGGGTGTCCAGTCTGCTTGTTCATCGCATATGTAATGTACGGGAACGCCTCCCGAAAGATTAATCGCCGATGTCCAGAGCGGATAGTCGGGTGCAGGTACGAGGATTTCATCGCCGTCGTTGAGCAGCGCCTGCATCGAAAGCAAGATCAACTCGCTGACTCCGTTGCCAATAAAAATATCTTCAATGCCTACTCCTTTAATCGCTTTCAGTTGGGAGTAGTGCATGACTGCTTTGCGGGCAGCAAACAATCCTCTGGCATCTACGTAGCCCTGTGCATTGCGCAGGTTCACGATAATATCGTGGATGATTTCATCGGGCGCATCGAAGCCAAAAGGTGCAGGATTACCGATGTTGAGCCTTGTTATTTTGTAGCCCTGCATTTCCAATTCGGCAGCCTGTTCGTAAACCGGTCCGCGGATTTCATAGAAAACCCGATCTAATTTATTACTCTTTTCAAACATGTTCGGGCTTGTGCTTTATTTGACGGTTTTAGTAGTTTCTGCATCAGGCAGGATTTCAGGATCTGCCGCCGGTATTTCGTTGTGTGATGTATTTGTTGCCTTTGCAGGCTGGCTGAAGAATTTGCTCTGAAAAATCAGGATCAGTACAACGCCTGAGAAAATGGATGCATCTGCTACATTGAATATGGGCCAGAGCGAATAATAATTGCCACCAATGAGCGGTACATAGGAAGGCACTTCTCCCTCCCAGATGTCGAGATAGAACATATCAATTACCTGCCCATGAAACCATGGGTAAAGCGGTGGAGGATTAATTGTGTACAGCGCGTTGTCCAAAAATACACCGTAGAAAGTACTGTCTATCACATTGCCCAGCGCGCCACCCAGCACCAATGCCATGCACCAGAGAAAGCCCTCATGCGCACCTTTTCGCTCCATATAAAAAATGTAGATAGCAATGATGGTTACTGCAACAATGCGGAATAGTGTCAGCCCGATTTTGCCGTATTCCGAGCCGAATTCAAGCCCAAAAGCCATACCCGGGTTGAGCGTGTAGTGCAGTTTGAACCAGTCTCCGAGAACCTTGATCTCGCCTATAGGGCCCATCTGCATGTATTCGTGTACTGCCAACTTTACCGCCTGATCAATAACGATGATCACCAAAGCAAGCAGATAATATTTTAAATATTTCATTGTTAGCGATTTGTCTCTACAAAGTAAGCCAAGTTTGTGCCGATTTCCAACGGTTTGCACATTGCTTAATGGTGCTACGAGTCGTCTTTAGAACTGGAAGTAGATAAAAGGCTGTACCGCAGCAGTTTTCATTTGGAACAGCAGCAGCGCAACAAAGGCAATGATGATTGCTTTGGTCAGGTCTGGCAGTGCCGTAAATCGCACAGAAAGCAAGGTCTTAAACGAACGGGGCAGTAGGTGTGCCGTAAAACCAAAAGCGATCAGCAAGCAAGGTTTGTAATAAGCCCCAAGTGCAGAAAAGACGATTTCAGGCTGAAAGTTGAATGCTATTTGTGAGAGTATATCGCTTACTGTTTGCATGTCCGAAGCGCGGAAGAATATCCAGCAAAACGCTACAAAGTGGAAAGTCAGCAGCCCGCTCCAAATAGCAGCGCTATTGTTTTTGTCTGTTTTTTGAGCGGGAAATGCCTCCATCCACATTTTATGGACAGCCAGCGCTGCTCCGTGCAAGGCACCCCAAATGATAAATCGCACATGCGCGCCGTGCCACAAGCCGCCCAGCAGCATGGTCAGGGCGAGGTTGATGTAGGTGCGTACTTTGCCTTTGCGGTTGCCGCCAAGCGAAATGTACAGGTAGTCGCGCAGCCACGAAGACAGTGAAATATGCCAGCGCCTCCAAAAATCGGTAATGTTCTGCGCCTTATAGGGCGAGTTAAAATTCAGAGGCAGGCGGAAACCCAGCAGCAGCGCCAATCCGATAGCCACGTCGCTGTAGCCCGAAAAGTCGCAGTAGATTTGGATCGAGTAGCCATAAACTGCCATCAGGTTTTCAAAACCGCTATAAGTTAGCGGACTTTCAAAAACCCTGTCCACATAGTTGATTGAGAGATAGTCCGAAATAAAAATTTTCTTGATCAGCCCGTTAATAATCAGAAAAACGGCATGTCCGAACTCTTCTTTGCTAAGGCTGTAGGGCTTGTAGATCTGTGGCACGAAGTCCGAAGCCCGCACGATCGGTCCGGCTACCAATTGTGGAAAAAAGCTCACAAAAAAAGCAAAATCCCAAATGTTGCTTACGGGCTTTAGGTTGCCGCGATAGATATCTATTGAGTAACTGATCGTCTGGAACGTATAGAATGAAATACCAACAGGCAGAATAATATTGTCAGTATCGAAAGAAGTACCTATGAGTCGGTTGGTAAAGACTGCCAGCAAGTTGCTTGGCTGTAGTTCTGTTCCCGCCAGTTGGTTGATAATGTCCGTAAGAAAATAGGTGTATTTAAAATAGCCCAAAATAGTCAGGTTAATCACGACGCTTGCCGTTACGAGGCGCTTTCGGAACGCAGGATTATCCGATTCATAGATTTTCTTACCGATGTGGTAGTCTATGATCGTAGAAAGTATGAGCAACGTAAAGAAATAGCCTCCCGAAAGGTAGTAAAAATACATACTTACCGCCATGAGGTACAAACTGCGGGCACGATTATTCTGATAGATGAACTGATAGCCCACGAGCATCGCGCCAAAAAAAATCCAGAAAAGTGCTGCGCTGAAAATCAGCGGCTCGTTTTCTTTATAGACAAACCATTGCCACATAGCGCCAAAATTAGCCTTTTTGCATTTTTCGTATTAGTTTTTTTGTTTTATTTGCGCGCAAAAGCCTAACTATCAAGCAAAAACAGTGGAACAAGTTATTCGCATCGGTACACGTGCCAGCCGTTTAGCCCTGTGGCAGGCAGAATATGTTGCCCAACGACTGCAAAATGAAGGATTTGGAGTGGAGATAGTCCCAATAGAAACTGCTGGAGACAAGATATTGCATAAAACTATTTCAAAAATTGGTGGTAAGGGAATTTTTACCGAAGAATTGGAGCAGCAATTACACAGCGGCGAAATAGATATCGCCGTACACAGCGCTAAAGACTTGCCTTCCTCTTTGCCTGAGGCACTGGAAATTATTGCTTATACCGAGCGCGAACAAGTACACGACGTACTGGTGAGCTACAATAAGTATTTTACTTTAGACGAAAGCCAGAAAATTGTTTTGGGTACTTCCTCTACGCGCCGCGTGGCAATGATTAAGCAATACATGCCCAAGATGAAAACTGTGGACGTGCGCGGCAATCTGCAAACCCGTATGCGCAAAATGGAGGAAGGGATTTGCGATGCCTTGGTGCTCGCTTATGCGGGTGTAGCGCGGATGGGCTACGAAGAGTACATCGTCATGCACCTGTCCGTTGATACTTTCACACCTGCCGTAGGACAAGGCAGTATTGCCATCGAGGCAGCAGTCCACATGGATGAAACCCTGACAAAGCGCATCCGAAAGGCTGTTAACCATGAACCTACCGAGTTGCGTCTGCGTGCGGAGCGGGCTTTCCTGCGCACCCTGCAAGGAGGCTGTAGCATACCAAGTTTTGCGCTGGCAGATTTTACAGAGAATAACGAGTTGAAAATTTGCGGTGGTATCATTAGCCTGAACGGCCGCGAGATGGTGCGTGCAGAGCAGACCGGATCTCTCTCAGCACCCGAAGAGCTGGGTTATCAGCTGGCAAACGAGGTTTTGCAACAGGGTGGCGATAAAATCCTCTACGAAATAAAAAAGCAGCACGCATAAATTTTTTTCTCTGAGTATTTGCAATTCTATTTAGACAACGTAAATTTGTGGCATAATTACGGATTGACTGATGGTGTAATTGGCAACACAGCAGATTTTGGTTCTGTTATTCCTGGTTCGAGTCCAGGTCGGTCAACAAAGAGCTAATCCCGATGAAAATCGGGATTTTCTCATTTTAACAGATACATTATTTCCAAGCGGTTATGCCCGTCAAGATTTTCTCAGGTAGCGGCTCATTAGAACTTGCTGTTAAAATTGCCCACTCATATGGCACCCCCTTAGGCGCATTAGAGCGTAAGCGTTTTAGCGACGGCGAACTTTCGGTTGCCTTTGAAGAGTCTATCCGCGGCGAGCATGTATTCCTGATCCAATCTACCATGCCGCCCGCCGAGAATCTGATGGAGCTTTTGCTCATGATTGATGCGGCGCGCAGGGCTTCTGCCAAATATGTAACCGTTGTTATTCCGTATTTTGGCTATGCCCGCCAAGATAGAAAAGATCGTCCGCGTGTGAGCATCGCTGCCAAGTTAGTTGCTAATTTGCTCTCAGCAGCCGGCGCAAGTCGCATCATCACCTCTGATCTGCACGCAGGACAGATTCAAGGCTTCTTCGATATTCCTTTAGATCACTTGAGTGCCATCTCGATCTTTGTTCCCTATATCCGCGATCTGGTAAAAATACATCAGCTCAATCCGATCTTTGCCTCGCCTGATATGGGAGGAGTGGCCCGCGCACGTGCTTTTGCCGGCTATTTCAATGCGGACATGGTTATTTGCGACAAGCAGCGCAAGCGCGCCAACGAAGTTGCAGCCATGCAGGTAATCGGCGAACCTGAAGGAATGGACATATTTCTGATTGACGATATGGTAGATACGGCAGGCACACTCTGCAAAGCGGCTGAAGTTTTGAAAGATAAGGGCGCAAAGTCTGTCAGAGCTGTATGCTCTCATGCCATCCTTTCGGGTAAAGCGCTCAGCAACATCGAAAACTCACCACTGGAAGAACTGGTTGTTACAGACACACTGCCGCCGCGTGTTGAAAGCCACCCGAAAATTACTTATCTGTCGGTTGCCGATCTTTTTGCCAAAGCAATCCGCAAAATCAACGATCAGGAATCTATCAGCACATTATTCATCTGATTATATCTTCCATTTTTAATTCACATTATTACATGAAAACGCTTGAGATTATAGGGTTTCAAAGAGCAAATCTCGGAAAAAGGAACGCAAAAGACCTTCGCAACGAAGCGCTTGTTCCTTGCGTGTTGTACGGCGCAGGTCGCCAAGTACACTTTGCAGTGCCTATGATTTTGTTCCGTCCGTTAGTTTACACCTCTGAGGTGAGCATGGTCGAACTTAATATTGAGGGTGATATTTACAAGGCCATCTTACAGGACATCCAATTCCATCCTGTTAATGAAATGATTATGCACGCCGACTTCTTAGAGTTACAGGACGATAAGCCTGTAAAAATGAATATCCCTGTACGCCTGAGAGGTACTGCCGTTGGTGTACAAAAAGGTGGTAAGTTGGTAGTAAAACAGTCAAAAGTACGTATTCAGGCACTGCCTGCTAACATGCCCGACTTTGTGGAACTGGATGTTACTAACATGGATCTCGGAAAGTCTGTTCGCGTTCGCGATATTCCTACCAATAATTTTGAGATTCTGACCAGCGGTCAGGTAACAGTTGCCAGCATCACTATTCCACGTGCGCTGCGCAGCAAAATGTAATAGCAATTATTCTGATTACGCTTTTTTGTAAACTGCCGGATTTTTTGGGATTCGGCAGTTTTTTGTGTTGTTGCGTCAGGTAAATCCTATTCGGAATTGACATTATGCAATAAATCAACTAACTATGCAAACAAGAACTAGCATCGAACAATCTGCCTCATTCACGGGAGGCATAGAGCTATTTAGCTGATTAAAATTCGCTACATTGATTTGCCCTTTTGATCACTTGTAACATTAGTTAAAAAAATCCTCATCTGTCGACGTGAATAAGCGCTATATTATTCAGTTTGCTATTTTTGTTGTCGGCTTTATATTCATAGGAAAGCTATTCTTTTTGCAGGTCATCGATCAGGCTTACAAATTAGAAGCAGACAACAACGCTGTGCAGCGTGTAGTTCGCCATGCCGTAAGAGGCATCATTACCGACAGATACGGTAAACTAATAGTATCCAATACGCCTGTATTTGATATTTACATGATCCCTAAAGATTTTACCTTGCGCGATACGGCTCGTTTCTGCGAACTTTTCGATATGAGCAAGGAAGAACTTATTGATAAATACACCAAAGCACGCCAATATTCCCGCCACAAGCCTTCATTGTTTCTGAAAGACATCAAAATGGATCATTTTGCCAAAATCAGAGACAGAATGGATGAGTTCACCGGCTTATTTGAGGAAGCCCGCACTGTTCGGGAATATCCTCATCGAAGCATGGCTAATGCCTTAGGTTATGTAAGAGAAGTGGATAAAAAGATCCTTGAGCAAGACAAGGAAGGCTACTACCGCCCGGGCGACCAAATTGGACGATCGGGCATAGAGGCGAGCTACGAGCGAGTGCTGCGCGGCAAGCGCGGTGTTACGTACAACTATGTGGACGTAAGGCGCGTAGTAAAAGGCTCCTACCGCGAAGGCGCTTTTGATACCCTCCCCGAAAACGGCAAAACCCTTATTTCATCAGTAGATTTGGAGTTGCAGCAATACGGCGAGTTGCTGATGCAGAATAAGGTTGGCAGTATCGTGGCTATTGAGCCTGCTACAGGTGAAATTCTGGCGATGATTTCCGCCCCTTCCTACGATCCTAACAAGCTCACAGGTTCGGGCAAAGAAGTATCGCAAAACTATGCTATGCTTGTCAACGACGTGCATAAGCCGCTCTACAACCGCACGCTGATGGCACCCTATCCGCCCGGATCTATTTTCAAACTGATTCAGGCGCTGATTGGCTTGCAGGAGGGCGTAATAGATACAGTCAATACGCGGATTCCCTGTGTGCAGGACATTGTCAAATGCCACGCACACCCCAGCCCGCTAGATGTAAAAGGGTCTATACAGCACTCTTGCAATCCTTTTTATCACCGCGTATTCCACCGCATTATTATTCAGGAAAAATCGCGCAGCTATGTAGAAGATACGCGCATCGGACTGAATAAATGGGTGGAATATCAACATAAATTTGGACTGGGCAAGCCGCTGGGTTCGGATCTGCCCAATGAAAAATCGGGTTTGATACCTACTGTGGCTTACTACGACAAGAAATATCGTGGCCATCCATGGAAATTTGGCAACATCTACTCGCTCAGTATCGGACAGGGTGAGATAGGCGTATTGCCAATTCAGATGGCAAATATTGCTGCTATTATGGCAAACAGAGGCTACTACTACACCCCACACATCATCAAAGGCATCGGCGAGCCGGGTAATATTGATCCAAGATTTCTGATCAAAAATGAAACAGGTATCAAGCGTGAATATTACGAGTATATTGTAGATGGCATGGAGCGAGTAGTGCGGGCCGGTACGGCGCGACGCGCTTTTATCCCCGATTTGCCGATTTGTGGCAAGACAGGAACAGCGCAAAATCCGCACGGCGATGATCACTCGGTATTTATCGGCTTTGCACCGAAGCATAACCCGAAAATTGCCATTGCGGTTTATGTAGAAAATGCAGGTTTTGGAGGTACATGGGCCGCGCCGATTGCCAGCCTGATGATGGAAAAATTTATCCGTCGCAACACTACTAGAAAGCATTTGGAAGAGGAAATTATCCGTAAAGATTTCATCACTCCGCGTTTGAAAAAATCAGCCGAAAAGTCAGTAATTAAAATCGCTACTGCACCTGTACAACCACAGCCTGAACAAAAAATGCCTGATGCAGAATCGCTTCCCTTGCGAACTGTGGCATTACCCTTGCGCAGCGATAATCAATGAAAAAGTTCTATCTGATCGTAGCAACTGCTGTATGTATTGTCTCTGCAATTCACTTGCGGGCGCAAACGCCTCAATTTACGCAATTCTATCATGCACCAATGGCGATGAATCCTGCCTTTACGGGTACTGCTGAACAGTACAGGCTGGGTTTGCTGCATCGGCAGCAGTGGTTGGGTGCGGCTTTGCGCCTTGCTACTACCTATGCCGCCTTCGATGCCAACCTACCGACTATCAGCAGCGGCGCAGGGGTTTTCCTGACGCATGATGTAGCAGCCGATGGATTGTTGCAGCAAACCGCCCTACAGGGGGCATATAGTTTTCAATTGCGACTTGGGAACAATTCCGTACTTCGTTTGGGGTTGAATGCAGGATTATCTAATCGAAGCACAGGGATGGCTAATCTGCGCTTTACCAGCCAGGTGCGTCCTGATGAGCCGGATGTTTTTGAGGCTTTGGGTAGCGATAGCCGCTTCTTTGCAGATTTCGGGACAGGTGCTTTGTTTTACAGCCAAAAATTTTGGGCGGGGGTATCTGTTCTGCACCTCAACCAACCCGATATTTCATTTCTGACCGGGGAGACCGCCACTTTGCCGCGTCTATATGCGGCACATGCAGGCGGTAAGTTTCCGATTTCAACTTCCGGCAGTGGCGATGTGTACCTGATGCCTGCCCTACTGTTCAAACAGCAAGGTATTGCGCGGCAGTTAGATGCAGGTTTGCGATTAGCCTTCGAACGCTCACCGATTCAGTTTGGGATACAGTATCGCGGCATACCATTGCTGCAGTCTTTCGGGCTGCCTCGTCAGGATGCCGTTTCGGGGATTATCGGTATTTTCCGCAACAACTGGCAGGTGGCTTACAGCTACGATCTGCCGATCAGTCCCGTTAATCAGGTAACGAGTGGTTCGCACGAAATCGGTATTGTTTACACTTGGGCAACGCGCAATTTCCGCCGCCAGATTAATGTAGGCTGCCCTGTTTTCTAAGGTTTTTTGATGCGATCGGGGTTATTGGCAACAAAAGATGCCCAGTTTTTGGCTTTGCCTCGACTTGGGGTCTGTTGCTGGTAGGCATGACAAACTGCTACGGCAAGTGCGTCAGTTGCATCTAAAAGTTCGGGAATTTCTCCGATCTCCAACTGATTTTGCAGCATAGCCGCTACCTGTTCTTTTGAGGCGCTGCCGTTGCCTGTTACAGCCTGTTTGACCTTTTTGGGTGCATATTCAACGATCGGGATGCCTTTGGAAAGCGCTACGGCCATTGCTACACCTTGCGCCCGCCCCAGTTTGAGCATGGACTGGATATTTTTTCCGTAGAAAGGAGCTTCCAGTGCCATTTCATCAGGCATGTACTGCTCGACTAACTGGCTGATGCGTTCCCAAATCTTTTGCAGCCTTTGCGCGTGGTTGTCGTATTTGCTCAGGTGGATAACGCCCATTTGCAATGCTTCCAACTTGCGCCCCCTCATCTGTACAACACCATAGCCCATAACGACTGTACCGGGGTCTAATCCTATAATGATGCGTTCCGATTGATTCATAGCGATTAGGATTGGGCTGCTTTTATGTAATTTTGGCAAAGATAAACAGAATCTAAAGCGAATTGAGTGTATGCAAAAACTGATGGCATGGCTAATAATTGCCGTTTTAACGATTGCCTGTGAACAGCCTTCGCAGGGGCAGGAACAAACTGTAACGGCTGAGATCCCCCCCGACAAGGACGTACTGTTTAAGATTAGCACGCCTTTTGGCGATATGCACGCTATTGTGTACGAAGAAACAAAGCAGCATCGCGATAATTTTATCAAACTTGTGGGTGAAAAGTATTACGATGGCTTGCTTTTTCACCGCTGCATCAAAGATTTTATGATTCAGGGTGGCGATCCACAGTCTAAAGGTGCAGCGCCGGGAGCTGTGCTGGGCAACAACGGCCCCGGTTATTTTCTGCCTGCAGAGTTTATGGCAGAGAAATATTTCCACGAAAAAGGAGCTATTTGCGCAGCCCGCAAAGGCGATCAGGTCAATCCCGAGAAACAATCCGATGGTAGCCAGTTTTATATTGTACAGGGCAAAATCTACAGCGAACAGGAACTGCGCGACATACGAACCGACTTATACAAACTCTACGAACTCTTTCAGCAACTGCTCACTAAGCCTGAATATGCTTCGTTGACGGCTCAACTGAACGACATGCAGCAGCGCGGTGACAACGAAGGCATCCAGCGCCTGATTTTGCAGTACAAAGAAACCTGCGAAAAGGAGTTTGGCGTAAACTTATCCAAGCCGCTAACTGAAGAGCAGATAAAAAAATATACTACTGTTGGCGGGGCGCCATTTTTGGATGGTGAATACACTGTTTTCGGTAAAATATTAGATGGCTTTGAGGTTTTAGATCAAATAGCGGCACAGCCCGGTGATCGCTTCAATCGCCCGAACATAGATATACCAATGCAAATATCATCTGAGATTTTACCTAAGGCAGAAATCACAAAACGATTTGGTTATCAATACCCTGCTACCTTGAAAAAATAGTAGTCGCTTGGAACTCTCTACCGAATTAATCGAAGCATTTAAACAAGCCATTAAAAGGCGTGATGATGAGTATCTCATAGGGATAACCAAAGATTTGTACCCTGCAGATATCAGCACTATTTTAGACCAGTTAGACGGACCTGACAGCAAGTATGTACTCCAACTGCTACCGCCAAACATCGGTGCGGCTATCCTTAGCGATTTGGAAACAGATATCCGGACGAATTTCCTGAAACTGTTTAGCGCCGAAGAAATCGCTACCATTGTAGATTACATGGACTCCGATGATGCAGTTGATTTACTCAATGAGCAGCCGGTACGTACAAGAGAAGAAGTAATAGCGCTGTTGAGCCAAGAGCAAAGCAACTATATCAAAGACCTGCTCCACTATGAGCCGGACTGTGCCGGTGGTCTGATGGCAACGGAGATGATCAAAGCCAACATCAACTGGACAGTACAACGCTGCATCGAGGAAATTAGGAGGCAGGCAGAAAATGTAGAAAAGATTTACTCAGTTTATGTTGTGGACGACGACGATATTCTCATCGGCAGGTTGCCGCTTAAAAAGATCGTCATTGCCAAAGACGATGAACAGATCAAAAATCTGGTGATTGAGGATGTCGTTTCGGTAGAGACCTATCGCAGCGGGGAAGAAGTCGCTGCACTGATGCAGAAATACGATCTGGAGGCTATTCCCGTTGTTAATGTGCGTGGCAAATTGCTGGGGCGCATTACTATTGACGACATCGTAGATCTCATTGTTGAGCAAGCCGACAAGGATTTACAGGCGGTTTCCGGTATTTCGGAAGATATCGAAGAAGACGATTCGATCTGGAAACTGACCCGCGCACGCCTACCATGGCTGCTGATTGGTATGCTGGGCGGTATTTTGGGTGCGCGATTTATCGGTATCTTCGAGCGGGATCTATCGCTTATTCCTGCTATGGCATTTTTTATTCCGCTAATCACAGCAACAGGCGGAAACGTAGGCATTCAGTCTTCTACGATTGTTGTGCAAAGCCTCGCAGAAGATAGCCTACACGTCGGATCTATCTGGCAGCGACTATGGAAAGTAATGCTGGTGGCGCTGCTGAACGGATTGATAATCTCAGGGGTAGTGTTTGGATTTAACATTTTGATTTTTCATAAGCCGGTGTTGGCATTCGTGGTGTCCGTTGCCCTGTTTAGTGTCGTGATCCTTGCCTCGCTCATGGGAACGATTACGCCGCTTTTGCTCAATCGTCTCGGTATTAATCCTGCGCTGGCTTCCGGTCCTTTTATCACGACCGCTAATGACCTGTTAGGACTGGCTGTATATTTCTTAGTGGCGCGGATGGTCTATTCCTTTTTCCCAATATGAGGGCTACCTATGCTGGAAACTTTGCAACAATTGGATAGAGAACTGTTCCTGTGGCTGAATGCGCAGCATCATCCTGCAATAGACAGCATCATGATTTTTTTTACAGAAACTTTCGTTTGGACGCCTCTATATCTACTGATTGCAGGTTTTATCATCAGAAAATACCAAAAGGCTGCGTGGCGCTATCTGTTGTTGATAGGTTTGATTATCTTATGCAGCGATCAATTTGCCTCAGGCTTAATGAAGCCACTGTTTGAGCGCCTGCGTCCCTGTCATGAGCCGCTTTTGCAAGGTTTAGTCTTTGTGCCTGTTGGTTGCGGCGGGCAGTTTGGCTTTATTTCCTCTCATGCTGCCAATACCTTTGCTTTGGCAACGTTTATTTGGCTTTTATTTCCTTTGTGCCCATATAAAAAGTGGCTGCGTAGTGGTTTTTTTCTTTGGGCTGCTATCGTAAGTTATAGCCGGATTTATGTAGGGGTACATTATCCGGCTGATGTGTTGTTTGGGGCCTTGGCAGGCGTGCTAATTGCCCTTTTGCTGTGGCATACAGCCTTGCAACTGCGATTGATTCCAGTGATTGCTATTTCTTAGGAGGAAGGTCAAATGCTTTGGCATCGTGGTCGAAATAACCGCGATGTGAACCATCGCAGAAAGGCTTGTTTTGCGACAGTCCGCACCGGCAGATAGACACCACCGTACGTCCGCCCAGTCCGTAAACATTTCCTTGTGCATCTACAATTTCAAAATCGCCTTCTACTTTCAGCGAGCCATTACTGTTAACGGTAAGTTTTACTGCTGCCATATGTTTTTAGGATTGGTTGATAGGCAAAGTTCTGTAAATAAAAGAAGAGTGAAAAATCCCAAAGGAACTTTTCACTCTTCTTTACATGTCAGTTGATTGCTGAACTACTCGCTGTCTTCGTCAGCATCCACAGGAACTGATGGTGCATCAATTTCGCGCTTCTGATTTTCTTCATCTTTCAGTTTGGTGTCGTCTTTGTCTTTTTTGCGCTCCATCAGTGCTTCTTCAATGGCTTTGCCGAAAGTAGAAGTGATGAGCGAAATAGACTTAAACGCATCATCATTGCCCGGGATGGGGAAATCTACCTGATTGGGATCAGAGTTAGTATCCACAATTGCAAAAATAGGAATGTTGAGTTTTTGCGCTTCTTTAACAGCAATGTGTTCACGCTTGATGTCCACTACGAACAGCGCAGCCGGAAGACGAGCCTGATCGGCAATACCACCCAAAATTCTTTGCAGTTTATCGCGCTCGCGGGCAATCATCAGGCGCTCGCGCTTAGCCATGTTGTTATAGTTGACTTCGTCTTTGATTAACTTTTCAATACTTGAAAGTTTTTTTAACGACTTGCGGATTGTGGCAAAGTTTGTCAGCATACCACCCAGCCAACGCTCGGTAACATAAGGCATTTTCAAACGGCGTGCTTCTTCAGCTACTACCTCTTTTGCCTGCTTTTTAGTTGCTACAAACATTACTTTGCGACCTGAGCGAACAATTTTCTTGACAGCTTCGCAGGCTGTATCCAGCGCTGCGAGCGTTTTATTCAGGTCAATAATATGGATTCCATTGCGCTCCATGAAGATATAAGGCGCCATTTTAGGATTCCATTTGCGGGTCAAGTGTCCAAAATGCACACCTGCATCCAAAAGGTCTTTATATTCTAGATTAGACATAAATTACCGTTCTTGAGAATGTGAAAAGTGATAACCAACGAATAGATTTGATTAGCGCTTGCTGAACTGGAATCTTCTGCGCGCCTTCCTGCGTCCGTATTTCTTGCGCTCTACCATGCGAGGGTCGCGGGTGAGGAGGCCTTCTTTCTTTAAAGCCGGCCTGTTCTCTTCACTTGTTTCGCAGAGTGCGCGAGCGATAGCTAGACGAACAGCTTCTGCTTGACCTTTCAGACCACCCCCTGTTACGTTTACTTTGATGTCGTAAGCGTTCAGTGCATTGACTGTATTCAATGGCTGATTTACGATGATCTGCAAAATCTCAGAAGGAAAATAGTCCTTCAGTTCACGTTGGTTAACGGTAATTTTACCTGAACCGGCTGAAACGTAAATGCGTGCCACAGCCGTTTTTCTTCTGCCGATAGTGTTGATTACTTCCATTAGAGCTTGATTTCTTTAGGTTGTTGGGCTGCGTGAGGATGTTCGTTGCCTGCATATACATACAGATTGGTGAAAAGACGGCGACCTAAACGATTTTTAGGAAGCATACCGCGAACAGCCATTTCAACCAACTTGGTGGGTGATTTGGCATGAACTGCGCGAGGAGAAGTAATGCGCTGGCCACCAGGATAGCCAGTGTGAGAGATAATCTCCTTGTCAGTCCATTTTTTGCCGGTCAACCTGACCTTATCGGCATTGATGACAATTACATTATCTCCACAGTCCACATTTGGGGTGAAGCAAGGCTTATGCTTGCCGCGAATGATGCGAGCAACCTCACTTGCAAGGCGACCCAGGACCGCAGACTGGGCATCAATAACAACCCAATCTTTAGTAACAGAAGCTCTGTTTACCGAGATAGTCTTATAGCTTAAGGCATCCATTTTATTTGAATGGTTTTTTTAAAGAGCGCAAATTTAACTAACCAATTCACAACCAGCAAATTTTTATTAATGTAAATCTTGAAAATATTACCGCTTTTCAGAAAACTGCGCACTACTGATTAGAAGCCTGTTTTATCGGATATGCTTCTATTTTTTATTAATTTCAACAAAAACATTACATGATTGCTGCCGGCTTTAGGTATAGTATTCATCCATAGATTTAGTATTAATGTGCAATTTTTCATAACTTTAAGCGTAATTAGATCGGAGATGTGAAAACATTTCGATTTGTATGTGCGTAAAAATCTCTGAAACTGATTGCCGACAGATTTTAGCCGATGTGCAAAGTGGCATTAGTGCTTATTAGTTCATAGAGTTACTTTCAAATTAATACAAAGCACTGCTTGTAAATCTGAAAAATGCAAGAAAAGTATTAAAAACCTATTTGTGCAAAGTTTTATTAAACTAAGAATTTCCGATGAAGTACACCACGACTCTATTTTTTGTACTGATGACATCTTTGTCTGCATGGTGCAGAGTAGATCCTCATGGAGCGCTTGGTAAAAACGATACGCTGGGGCTTCTGGTTGCCAAACAGATCAAGGCGGCAAAAGTAGCCATTCGCGGCGCTTACAACCCGCATCGCCACCAGACCAATCCGGCAAGCAGCCACTATGGGGAGTGTATGGAGGTGCGGATAGAAAATAACACAGACAGTACCCTATGTTTGATATTGCCTTGCGGAACGATGTTGTTATCTCTCGATAGCAGCACACAGAATATGCTAGTTTCCGAAACACGATATTTCATGCTTGCACCTCGTCAGAAAAAGTACGAACGCATCAATGCGATGTGTGGCGAATTGAATAAAAATGCCCCGGATGTATATGTAAGTTATGAGGTAGGCAAACTCGCACCTGAGCCTCTTTTACGACTCGCACACACGATCGAGGCTAATAGCGCACAGAATAAAGCAGGTCAGTATGCTGTTTGGGCAGTTACAGACAAGGCTACCAAAAATGAACTCGGCGAAGACTATGAACTGCTCCAAGCAAGTCAGAAGTTGCTCACAATGGCAGGTATTTCTTTTAATATTATGGGTAAGCCCGAGTCGGCAGTTGCTATGGCCCCGTCCGGAAATAAGGTACAGGCAACTAATCCTGTAAGCATGACGACGATGGACAAAGAAGAAACGTTAGCCACATCAACACTTAACAACACAGACGGCGATAATGTAGTTGAATTGCCTATTACAGAAAAGGAAGCAACTGTTGCTTTTTCCAGTGAAACCAATCAAGAGCAGACTGAAATTTACCAAGCACCGCCGAGCGATCGTTCCGAACTGCTTGTCTATCTGATTGGAGCTGCAATGCTTGGCTTGGGCATGTATATGCTCAATAAGAAAACAATACGTCGCAATGCCTGATAGGGTAAAAAGGCTAATTTTTTTGCTGAATAGATTCCAGCAGCCTTACTGCACTTTCACCTAAATGAGTTTGCAGAGATTTTTTATAGGCAGTGCTGTTGCGATAATTCATGCCGCGTTCGGCAAAAAACTCTTCCAGCAGTGGTTGCCAGTCCGAATTCATAGGCATGATGATGCCAAATTCTTCCCCTACGTAGTCGCCTACCGGATGGCGTTTGATGGGCAAATTATCGCGAAGAGCATCGTTGTAGTACACAAAATCAATATGTGTAAAACCCTTAGGATCGCGAGCAACGGCGCGTAGTGCTTCCAAACTCGATTCCATGTACTTGATTTGCATTTCAGGCATGTACTGTTTCTTCATTGCTTCCAAACGAGCGGCATTCGTAGTATTTTTGGCCGTATAAGCTGTCATGCCCTTAAAATCTTTTGACATCAGCTCCATTCTGCGCAAGGTAGGTACCGAATTGTGCGAAAGTAACAAATTAGCATTGCTCATAAAGGCCGGTGAGAAGCGCACTTCTTTTTTACGAGCGTCTGTAATGGTAACACTGCCGATGCCAAACGTACCGTTGGGGCTATTTTTGGTGGCTTCGTAAAATTTACTAAATCCATCATAGCCGCGATATTCTACTTTCAGTTGCACACCTTTCTTAGTTTTGACGTACTGCACAAAGTTTTCAATTAGATCTACGCAAATTCCTTTGGGAGCTTCTTTGAGTGTGGCGCTGTATGAAAACATAGGCGACTGAAAATAGTTGACCACAATCGTAGCCTTTTTACTTTTTTGGGCTTCAGCCCAGCTGACAGCAGTAGAACTTTGAGCGGTTAATGGCTGTACGAACGTACAACAAAGCGAGAGAAATAATAAAAGTGCTTTCATACCTTTTAGCAGTTAGAAAAAGACAACACAGAGGGAGGTCGTAAGTTAATAGACCTTAGCTGCACAATTAGTGCAAAAAATATGCTGGAAAACCTTTTCAATCAGGAATCTGTTTTACTTTAGCTAAAGTATGGACGCTGATACATAATTTATTACCTAAAATTATTTTGATATGCGATTTTACGCAAAAACCTTGCTTACTTTTTTAGTTGCTCTTGTTATTGGTAACAGTCTTAACGCTCAAGATAGATTTACGGTTAGCGGCTACATCCGCGACAGCAAAACAGGCGAAACACTCATTGGGGTAAATATTGCGATCAAAGGAACAACGACCGGTACTACTACCAATCCTTATGGATTTTACTCCCTTACGCTACCCAGAGGGACTTACGATATTGTTTACAGTTTTATTGGTTACCAGTCAATTACTAAGACAATTGACCTAACAGCTAACCGAAAAGAGGATGTAGAACTTACAGAGGACAATATTGAGTTGCAGGAGGTTGTTGTTACTGCAGAAGCAGCCGATCGGGCTGTCAAAAGCATGGAAATGAGCGTAAATAAGCTGGATATCAAAACGATTCAGCGCATTCCGGCATTTCTGGGCGAGGTAGATATTATCCGCAGCATTCAGTTATTGCCCGGTGTAAGTACAGTTGGCGAGGGTGCGACGGGCTTCAACGTGCGCGGCGGCAGTATAGACCAGAACTTAGTGCTCATAGACGAAGCGCCTGTATATAATTCTGCACATTTGTTTGGCTTCTTTTCCGTGTTCAATCCCGATGCGGTGAAAGATGTAAAACTGATCAAAGGCGGTATTCCTTCGCCTTATGGCGGGCGATTGTCCTCCATTTTGGATGTGCGCACAAAGGAGGGTAACAATAAGCAGTTTGCCATGCAAGGCGGTATTGGCGCTATTTTCAGCCGGTTGACCATTGAAGCGCCAATTGTGAAAGACAAGGCTTCGTTTATCTTGGCCGGTCGTCGCTCATATATTGATGTGCTTGCTAAGCCGTTTTTGAACAACGACCTGCGCGATAGTCGTTTTTATTTTTACGATATGACTGCCAAAGTTAACTGGAAAGCCAACGACCGTAATAATTTTTACCTTTCGGGTTATTTCGGGCGCGATGTATTCGGTAGCGGCTTTGACTTCAACTGGGGCAATGCTACAACGACTTTCCGCTGGAATCACCTGTATTCCGACCGCTTGTTTATGAACCTGACAGCTTTTTACAGCAACTACGACTACCTGATCGGTTTTCGCGATTCGGGTGTGCAAGGCTCACGCTTTGACTGGCGCTCCAATATCATCAATTACAGTGTAAAGCCCGATCTGACCTATTACCTGAATGTAAATAATACGCTGAAGTTTGGTTGGCAGACAATTTTGTATGATTTCCGTCCCGGAAATGCAGTGATCACCAGCGCGGATCTGACGAGCGATATTAGTTTGGACAGCAAGTATGCGCTTGAATCGGCAGCCTATTTTGACAACGAGCAGAAAATCAGCGACCGATTGACCATTCAATACGGTTTCCGTTACTCTATGTTCAATTATATGGGGCGCGGCGAGGCTTTTACTTTCGGCGAAGCGCCACCCAACACGCGTCGCCTACCGATAGAAACCCGCACATTCGGGCAGTTTGAAACCATTCAGCAGTACGGCAACTTTGAGCCGCGTTTTTCCCTGAATCTGGGGCTTTCTCCGACCAGTTCGCTGAAAGCCAGCTATAATCGTATGGCGCAGTACATCCACTTGGTTTCCAATACAGCAGCTTCTACGCCCTTAGACGTTTGGACTCCCAGCACGAACAATATCCGCCCACAATTAGCCGACCAAGTAGCGCTGGGCTATTTCCGCAATTTCAAAGACAATATGTTTGAAACTTCGGTAGAGGTGTATTACAAGTCCATGCAAAACCAGTTGGATTATATTGACAATGCCGATTTGCTGCTGAACAGGTTCATTGAAGGCGATTTGGTGCAAGGTATCGGCAGGGCTTATGGCGCTGAATTTTATGTACGCAAAACTAAAGGGCAACTGACAGGTTGGATTAGCTATACACTTGCCAATTCGGAGCGCAAAGTAGAAGGCATTAATAGTAATGAGTGGTTTCCGAACCGATTTGACCGCCGCCACAATGGCAATATTTCAGTGGCGTATGATAAAAATAAGTACTGGCAGTTTGCTGCTAACTTTGTTTTCCAGACAGGCACGCCTGTTACTTTCCCGACCGGGCGCTACGAGGTGCAGGGGTTGATTATTCCGCACAACGTGGACAACAGCCGCAATAACGTGCGCATTGCTCCTTACCACCGATTGGATTTGTCGGTGACTAAATACAACAAAAAGAAAAAACCCGAACAGCGTTGGGAAAGCTATTGGGTTTTTTCTGTGTATAATGCCTATAACCGCCGCAATCCTTTTGCGATTTACTTCCAGCAAAATCCAAATACTCCGGTGAATACCGAAGCGATTCGCTTTTCGGTAGTAGGATCGTTTGTGCCTGCGATTGCTTATAACTTTAAGTACTGATACGGCAAGTTGTTACAACAATTCTTTGATACGCAAAATAGTGCTGCGCCCAAGCAACAGTTTAGCAAATAATATCAGTTGTTCTATATTGACTCCTAAAAGTCTGATGGCCTGCAGCATGTAGCGGATACTTGCCCAATAGCTGCGGTCTAAATAGCTATGGATGGCACAAAAACGGTAGGTATTGCCCCAAAGTATCGCTTGTTCCCGTTTTGTAAGGCTCATTTGGGTTAAAACAAATTTCGTTGCTGCGATGCGCCCATTGATGACATGGCTGTGATTAGTCATTGAGCGGCTGTTATGCACGACGACTACGTTTGTAACTTCATCTATCAACAGCAAAGGACGGCGGCGATAGTTTAGCAAATGAAAAATCCAGTCTTCACAAAAATTGAATTGCGGCGGAAAAAGTTGAATATCAGGACATTCTTTTTTTACGCATACAAAAATTCCCACAGGATTGCCGCTCAGGAACAGTCGGTAGTCATACAAGCCGCCAGATAATCGGTTGATTTCATCTGCTGTGATTCCTTCTTCGGTTTGCAGCACAAATTTGGTTGCCAGAAAGCAAACATCAGGATACGCTTCAATTGCGCGGGCGAGTGTTTCCAAGTGGTGCGGCTTCATCAAATCATCTGAATCGTGGAACAACACATAGCTGCCTCTGGCTAATGCAAAGCCGGTATTGCGGGCAATAGAGCGTTCTTCATTTGTCTTCCGATGGTAGCGAATGCGCGTATCTTTTGCACACCATTGCTCCATCAGTTGCGGGGTTTCGTCGGTGCTTCCGTCGTCTATCAGCAGCAATTCAAAATCCGCATAAGTTTGCGCAAGGACAGTTTCCAGCACTTGCGGCAAAAACGCTGCGCGGTTATAGGAAGGAATTACAATGGAAAAAAATGGGGTTTCGGCAGACATTTTTACAGAATCCCTCATTTGATTCTCCGAAGGATTTCTGTTACTCGCTCTGCGCTGATGCCGACCTGTGTGGCAATTTCAGCAACGCTTTTGCCGCTTTTGGATAAGCCAATCACTTCCAGCACTAACTCGATGCCTTCTTCTCTGCCTTCTTCTCTGCCCTGTGCAATACCTTCTGCCTTGCCCTCTTCCCGTGCGGTATCCAGAGAGTTTTTCAAATCTCTGTATGATTTCAGACTTTCTTCATAGGCTTCTGCCTCTTTAGAACTGAATCGCGCGATTTCTGCCAACTCAAACAGTTTGAGAAATATCTCCTCGCGCAATTCGTCGGGCACTCTGTTCAGCTTATTCAGGTTCCGAAGCACGTACATCCACTTGTCGAATCGTGATGTCAGTGATGTTAAGGGCTTATTGAACTTAGGCATTTCCAAGTAGATGAAAGTGAGCTTGTCATAGAACACTTTGCAGGTTTCAATGTCGGTTAGCTTTACATCATACCGATATTTATCTTTTTCTGCCTTGTCTTCATCAAACACAAAATCCAGAATAGCTACTGTATAAACTGCGTTGAGTTCAAAGTTCCAGTCCGAACCGCGCTGCGCCTGCTCCCGTATCGGGAAAGTTGAATAATAAACCGTTCGGTCTTTGAAAAACTTCTGCTTGGTCTTTTGCAGTTCTACGATGAATTTTTCGCCGCGCTCATTTTCGCAGTATAAATCAAATATCGCTCGCCTGTCTTCTTCGCTGCTGCCTAGTCGGTCAGATTTGAGGTAGGTTAGGCTTGTGATTCTGCCCTGTTCCTGTTGCAAAAGTTCATTGAGAAAATCAAGTAGCAACTCTTTGCTCGGCTCTTCGCCAAAAAGTCGCTTGAAGCCATAATCAGTAAAAGGGTTGATGTATTTTTCTACGAAGTCCATTGTTTTTCAAGCGCAAGGTAGTTTTTGAATGACTTTATGAAAGCTACTGCACAGATTTGCGTATGTTTGACCAACCAACGAACGCAGAACAAAGTTTCAAAATTATTGTAAGATATGCTACGAGTCTATTGCCTGATTGCCCTGTTTTGCTTGGCGAATGCAGCGGTTGCGCAGCGCATTTACAGCCGTGCCGATACGCTTCGCGGAACGCTGCTGCCCGAACGCGCCTGCTACGATGTAATTTACTACGACCTAAACCTGAAAGTAAAGCCCGACGAAAAGTTCATTGCCGGCTACAATGCTATTACGTTCCGCGCCGCGCAGGATTTTAGCGTTATGCAAGTGGACTTAGCCGCTAACATGGTGATTGACCGTATTTTATTTGAAGAATATCAGATGCGTTTTCGCCGTGAAGGCGACGCCGTATTTATCAACATGAACAAAATTATTCCGAAAGGCAGCATCGGAACGGTAAAAATCTACTATCAGGGGCAGCCGCGTGTAGCGCCTAATCCGCCTTGGGATGGTGGCTTTTCGTGGGCAAAAGACAAACAGAACCGCCCTTGGATTGGGGTGAGCTGTCAGGGGCTGGGGGCAAGCGTTTGGTGGCCCTGCAAAGATCATCCCGCCGACGAGCCGGATAGTATGCGCATCTATTGCGAAGTGCCCGAACCGTTGATGTGCGTCGCCAATGGCAATCTCTCGGGCGTGGTGAGCGCGCCCGGCGGCTACAAAGGCTACGATTGGCGCGTCAGCTATCCGATCAACAACTACAATGTAACGCTCAATATTGCGCATTATGCGCACCTAGAAGATGAATATACCGCTGCTGATGGCGACAAACTGGCGGTGGACTACTATATTTTGGACTACAACAAGGAAAAAGCGCGAAAGCATTTTGAGCAGGTAAAACCAATGCTCGCCTGTTTTGAAAAACGCTTTGGCAAATACCCTTTCTGGCGCGATGGTTTTGCATTGGTGGAAACGCCTTATTGGGGCATGGAGCATCAGAGTGCGGTAGCCTACGGCAATAATTACCAAAACAACGAATTTGATTTTGACTTTATCATCATCCATGAAAGCGCGCACGAATATTTCGGCAACAGCCTGACCATGAAGGATAATGCCGAATTATGGATTCACGAGTCGTTTACGACCTATGCCGAAGTGTTGTATCTGGAATGCCTGACGGGAAGCACCGACAAAACGATTGAGTACCTCAAAAAACAGCGGCTACGCATCCGCAACTTAGATCCGATGGTGGGGCAGTTTGGCGTGAACTACAACCAGTGGCGCGATTCGGATATTTACTTCAAAGGAACTTGGATGCTGCACTCTATTCGCCACACGATTGCCAACGATACGCTTTGGTACAATACGATTTACGATTTTGCACAGCGATTCCGCATACAGAACCTTTCTACCGAGCAAGTAATTGATTTTTTTAATAAACGAACGCGCAAAAATCTGACGCCAATTTTTAAACAATATTTATTCCATACGCAAGTGCCGGAGTTAGCGTACCAATGGGAGCAAAAAGGCAAAAGAACAAGCCTGAGCTATCGCTGGGTTGCGGCAGAAAAAGACTTTAACATGCCTGTTTGGGTACAAATCAACAAAAAAACAGGCTGGGTGAAAATATCCCCTACTGCACAGTGGCAAACCCTGACCGACAAAAAGAACAAGCAGCCCGACCTGCAATTCAATACAGACCTGATGTATTTCAAGCCGAAGGAAGTAAATAAGTAAATGCGTCTTAGCCCTGATTTTGGCTGAGCAATTGTTGCTGCCATTTCCACGCAGAATCCATCATTTCGCGAATACCAAAGCGAGGTTCCCAGCCTAAAACAGTAGCTGTTTTTCGGGTATCTGAGTAAACAGCTACTACATCGCCTGCGCGTGGCGGGCCTATGCGGTAGTTCAGTGGAATCCCTGTAACAGCCTCAAAAGCCTTGACTGCTTCCAATACAGAAACGCCCTCGCCGGTGCCAATGTTAAACACGTCGTAGTAGTGAGTAGCTGTTTGCCGGAACAGGTATTCTAAGGCAATGATATGCGCTTCGGCAACATCGGAAACATGGATGTAATCGCGGATGCAGGTGCCGTCGCGGGTAGGGTAATCGCCGCCTGCAATAACTAATTCGGAGCGCAAACCTGCGGCAGTTTGTGTGATAATCGGCACTAAGTTAAGTGTGGTTTGCAGTGCATCTTCACCGATCAGTCCCGACTCATGCGCTCCGGCAGGGTTGAAGTAGCGCAGTGAAATCGCTTTTACCGGACTTACTTTTGTCGTGTGGCTGATAATATCCTCGCCCATTTGCTTAGTATTGGCATAAGGCGATTCTGCTTTTTTCAGCGGAGTTGCCTCGTTTACCGGCAGTTGGTCGGCATTGCCATAAACCGAACAAGACGATGAGAAAATGAAGTGATGCACGCCGCTTGATTGGCAGGATTCCAGTAGGTTGAGCAGTGAATTGAGGTTGTTGTGGTAGTAGCGCAGCGGATTTGCTACCGACTCAGGTACAGACTTCAGCGCTGCAAAATGGATGACCCCTTGAATATTCGGATTTTCGGCAAACATGGCTTTCACAGCCGCCTTGTCGCATAAGTCAATAGCATAGTTGCGAACAGCTACGCCTGTTATCCGAGCGATGCGCGCGAGCGCCTTAGGTTTGGCATTGACAAAATTATCGCAGGAAATAACATCATAACGACCTTGTTGTAGTAGTGCAATTACAGTATGTGA
Source organism: Rhodoflexus sp. (assembly GCF_053489755.1). NCBI lineage: Bacteria > Pseudomonadati > Bacteroidota > Cytophagia > Cytophagales > Thermoflexibacteraceae > Rhodoflexus > Rhodoflexus sp. Next base: position 17,107 of record NZ_JBRCHD010000036.1, on the reverse strand, counting down.
GCCGATGTAACCACATCCGCCGGTTACCAGAATACAGGGCTTAGATCCTGTCATATTGTTGATGTGAATAGTCCGAATAAATAATGCTCCGATGGGAGAGAGCGTTACAAATATAACCACGCGTATGTTGATTCTTGTATTGGCTTGCTTGACTTAGCGCTCGACACCATTTTCAAAGCGCTTTTTTTCAATTTCGCGCCCGTCGGCATCGTAGTAGCGCCATATGCCGTCGGCTTTGTCGTTGCGGTAGCGCCCGCGTATTTTTATCCTGCCGTTGGGATGGTATTCGCGGTAGTCGCCGTGCTTGAATCCGTCGCGGGTTTCTACTTCGCGCCGCTTGGTGCCGTCGGGGTAGAAGTCGGTCTGTACTCTTGCGTTGATGTCGCCAATAATGAAGTCCATCTTTTTGAGCGGTTGATCCTCGTCTGTCTCTTGGCTGTCGCGTGGGGTGGTAGTCGCAATCAGTGGCGCGATCTCCCTTGCCTGTGCATTGAAACGGATCAGCAGTTGGGTGTCAAAGGTCTCATCGTCGCCAATGAGTTGCAGCCCGATGTGCTCAAAACAGTTGATGTAAGCCTTGTTGGTGTTCATGCTTGCCCATGTAGCAGGAGCTACCAGTGGGCGCATCGTAGGGAACATGACAGGCATTTGGGCGTACATGAAAATGCTGCTTGCCCGCGAAACGCGATCTATCATCTCCTGAAACTCCTTTTGTGCGCCCAGTGTGCGCCCTGCTTCATAGTCGTCAATAATATTTTTGAGCGTTTGCGGGTGGTTGCTGAAAACCACATAATCGCCGATGTAGGTAAAGTATGGGCGCTCCATTTTCTTGAAGAGTTTTTCCAGAAAAAGCCGAAAGAAAAATTTGATTGTCAGGTACTTAATCGGATAGCCCTTGTGTTCGGTTTCTATAAACTTCATTGGGGTGCGTTTGCGGATTTGTTCGCCGACAAAATCTAATTTCTCCTGCCCAATGGATTTATTTTTTGCTTTGATGAATACGGCGTAATCTTTTTCGCCGCGATTACTTTCGGGCAGCAGCTGCGCAATAGCTACTTCTTCGCCGATCCAGTTAAGGAAACTTTCGCGAAAATCTAATTTGAGAAAGCGCTCTATTTGCTGTACGTTGCGCTGATAGTCGCTCCACGCGGCTGCATCTTCCTTGTACTTCTCTTCAAAGGAATTATAGAAAACCGAAAAATCTTTGCAGGTAAGTGTCAGATAGTTAGAGGTGCGCTGCGGCAGTACTTCGTGTACAGACATGCGCCCCTGCCCTGCCTGCAAAAGTGCGCGATAATAAGAGTGTACCGAGTCGGGCAGGTTGGTCAGTCCGCTGAGTTGTAACCATTGGTTTTTTTCTATGTAGAAATTGCCGCCTGTAAATGCCAGTTCCTTGCTAATGCCGTCAATAAAATCGTTGGAGGGCATGTAGCAGCGGAAGTAATCGTCTAAATAGGCATAATTGAAAAACAGCTTGAACAGTCCGCGATTAGACGTTTTTTTGCTGACTTGCACAAATTTTGGATCTTGCATCAGTTGCGGATCACTGCGTTGCATCAGTGCGCTTTCTACCAACTTACCCTGAAAAGAACACACCAACAGATTTTCTACGAAGGCTGCCGAAATCTGCGCCCCTGATTTGCGATTGCGGAATTCGTAAATGGCGGTTTGCTCAAATGGACGGCGGGAGAGATTGAAGCCCGGGAAAGGCAGCGCCACCAGATACTCTTGCAAGAAAGTAAGTCGCGCTGCACTTTCCAGATCTATGACGAACAGGAAATCGTAGTCCAGCGGCTTATAGACATGTGCCGAGACAAGTACTGTCCGCGAGCCGAGCAATTTGAAGAGTTCATTATTTTGCTCAATGAGCGAATCGAGCGTATTTGCTCCTGCGGTCAGTTCACCGAAATAAGGCTGTTTGCGCAGATGCCGCCAGATTTCGCTGCGGCTGATTTCGCGCCAACTGTCTATCGGGTCGTCGGTTTCTATGACGTAAACTGCGTCGGCAGGTACTAAGCTCATCGCAGGCAGGTTGCCGATTTTTTGCCCAATGTAATACCAGCCTAAATACAGCAGGCTTGTAACAAATATCAGCAAGAAGATAACTTTACGCATAGCCAAAAAGGTCAGATAAATGGCGGCGGGCTTTGCGGTAATTGCTCCACCCGAAATAAACGGCAATCGGCAATAAAACCGGTACCGCACAACTACCTACAAAGATAAGATGCTGGAGCATGAATGGCTCCAACGAACGACCTTCTGAATAAAGTGCGTATTTTAAAAAAATTGCATAGCTAATGTAAGCGCTCGTCAGGACGAGACACAGGACGATCAGCCATGCTTGTTGTATGTGGAAAACACCAATCAGCAAGTAAAAGGGTAAACTTCCCAATACCGTCAGCGCCAATGATTGTTTGATTTTTTGCCAAAGAAAGCGACGTGTGTCGGCTGCATTTTGTAAGTCTAACCAGATGCGCGGCTCGCAACTGATGTAAAATGAGCCTATAATGAGCAGGTATAGCAATAGAAAAGCTACCTGCGCAACTAATGCCCAGTAGAATATTGCAGCGAGCAGCCATATGGATATGATCATCCAACCATTTCTACGGAGGCCTGCTCGCCACTCGTACATCCGGGCAGGCAAGAGAGCAAGTCTGTTACCGGTTTGTTTGTAGTCAAATGCGGGTTTGTACATATCGGGCAAAAGCCAGAGTAAAATCAGCAGCGCTACAATTCCTTGCCAGTATAGATATTGCGCCATTGCGACGAGAAAAGGGAAGGCGAGGAGCATATATTCTGCGCGCATGAGCCACGCCCAGTCGGGGCTGAGCGTTTGCAGAAAGAATCGGTCGTTGCGGCCAAAGTGCAGCCCACCGATCATAACAAGAGCTGTAGATAGCCATGCAAGCGGGCTTTGTAAAGCTACTAAACGAAAGATTGCCCAGAAGACTAATGCCGCTAGTAAAAGCAAGCGCCACCAGCCAAAGTGGAGTAGGCTGCGCCGCAAGGCTGCCATGCGCAAACTGAGCAGCGTTTTAGCCAGTAACCAAAATGATTGATGGGGGGCATTCATGCGATGTAAAATTAAGCCCTGTGGTCAGATATGACAATCTTAGCGCAACAAAAAAGCCACCCCGAGTTTTCAGGATGGCTCTTTCTGTGAGGCTCGTGGCTTAGTTTTGAGTCATCAGTTTATTAGCTGCCAGTTCTGCATCGGGAATAGGCCAGATGTAATTAGCATCGGTTGGTGCAACAGAGCCGGGCACACCCGTTTTGGCAGGCAACGGTAGCAGTAAACGATGCAAGTCTAACGAACGCAAACCTTCGCCGAGGAACTCCATGCGTCTTTCCAGTGCAATAGCTTGCAACATGTCGGCAGTATTGGCAAAAGAAGTATAAGTAGCATCCGGAGCCGAACGACCGCGTACCGCATTGAGTAATGCCAGCGCCAATGGATCTACTGTGTTGGTAGAGCGTACCAAAGCTTCGGCATAAGTCAGCAATACGTCAGAGTAACGAGAAATCGGTACGTAGTCAGTGTATGGGTTCAAGGGGAACTTGGTCAGGAATCTTCTGCCGCCTGCTTCAACAGTCATAGCACGGCGGGCATCAGTTGCTGTCCATGCTGGATTACTTAGAATACCTGCAGGATCTAGGTTGTAATCGGCAATCGCATTCTGTGGAGGTGCAGGTACACCGAAATACGAACCTAATGCGTTTTGTACGCCCGGCAAATCGTTCAGTGTCATCGGAAAAGAGAAAATAGACTCTGGTGAGGTGTACGGAGGCACGAAGATACTTGCATAGGTAGTTGCCAGACGGTGCTGTACGCCCGAAGGTGCAGTAAAAGGAGCAGAAGTTCCGCTCACAATCTTACGGCATTCAGTAACAACGTCTGCATAACGCGCCATGCTCATCAATACGCGTGCTTTGATGGCAATGACAGCATTGCGGTGCGCACGGGTTACGTTCAGCAGAGGTGAAGGGTGGCTGGCTAATACATTCTGCTCAGCAAAGTTCAGGTCTTCGAGGATCTGAGCATATACCTGAGCTACTGTGCTGCGTGCCAAATCGGAGTTTTCCGGACCAACTTCTGCCTGTAAACGCAGTGGCAAACCGGGGCTTGCACCATTGTTTAACGGGAACGGACGCGCATAGAGATTGACCAGATAGTAGTAAGCCAAGGCACGCAGGAAACGCGCCTCGCCGCGATACTGATTAGCCAAAGTGGCGGATATTACATTTGGGTTATCTTCCAGACCTTTTAGGAAAACGTTGATGCGGTTAATGGCCAAGTAGCCGGAAGACCAAGCGTTTAGTGGCTCTGCATTGCTTGAGTTTTGGTTGTAGCTCCATGCAAACAGCGCTGTAACACCGTTACCTGTACGGTTCTGAAAGTCTTCGCCGCGTACATCCATATACACCAGCATACGACCGCCAAGAAACTGACCTGACTTAATGCTGGCATAAAGACCATTCAATTGCGCTTCGATGCGATCGGGGGTAGCAAAAGCTACACGGTCTGAAAGAGCGGTCAGCGGAACAGGCTCAAGGATTTTCTCCTGATTACATGAGGTTGCGGCTACCATCATAGAAGCAGCCAGCAACGAGGCCTTCAAATATTTTTGAATTTTCATCGCGTTTCTTCAGTTTAAATTGTTAGAAAGTAATGTTGACACCCAATGAGTAAGTACGTGCCTGAGGGAATGTATTACGGTCTACACCTGCGCCAATGTTAGTAGCAGTTGGACTCAAAGTCGCACCGTTGGTGCTTACTTCAGGATCGCTACCGGTATAATTTGTGATCACAAAGGCGTTTTGTACTTGTGCGTACAGTCTTGCATTAACTAAAGACAGTTTTTTCAACAACTCAGTAGGCAATGTATAACCCAGACTTATGTTGCGCAGACGAACGAAGTCGCCACGCTCTACGTTGCGCGTAATGGCAAAAGCAGAACCGTTGGAGAAGTTATCAGTATATACCAAGCGTGGAACTGTAGTCTGATCGCCTGGACGCTGCCAACGCTTCAGTACTTCGGTGCTGTTGTTCCACATGCGCTGATCGAGCAAACCTGCGCGAGTACCGTTGTACAGGTTGAAGCCAAATGCATATTGGAAGAATACACCCAAATCAAAGTTTTTATAGCGGAAAGTATTGTCAAAACCACCGAAGAAACGAGGGTTTGTATTGCCTGCAATCACACGATCGGTAGCTGTAGGTGCACGGGCAGGTTGACCATTATCAACAAACGTCCAGCGGGAAGCAGCGGGAGCAGCATGGTTATATTGTACTACGCGACCGTCGGCCAAGCGAAACATCGCCTGACCGTTTTCGGCATTAACGCCTACCCAAGGCACTGCAAAAATGCTACCTACGGGGTGTCCTACACGTGCAATGCTGGTCAGTTCCAAGCCGCCTGTATTGAAGAGAATATCTGCATTGTCTTGGTTCAGCGCCAGCACGCGGTTTTCGTTGGTTGTCAGGTTGAATGAACTTGTCCACTTGAAGCCGCCTTTATCAATATTAACTGTATTCAAAGTAACTTCAATACCGCTGTTGCGCATCTTACCGATGTTGGTCAAGATGTTGTTGCCGGGGATACCCTTTGAAGGGGGTTGAGGGTTACCAATGATCAAGTCTGAAATATTGTTCAGATAATAAGCAAACTCCAGATTGACGCGGCTGTTGAAGAACGAAGCATCAAAACCAATATCCGTCTTCTGGCTAGATTCCCACTTCAGGTTCGGATTGCCTGCTTGTGTGTACACCCATGTAGCAAGATCGCCATACAGACCCGAACCAAAGAAGTTCAAAGAACCGAAGTTAGGAATGTTGGTATTACCTGTTGTACCGTAGCTACCGCGCAGTTTGAAGTCATTTATAAATTCCCAGTTCAGATTTTTAAAGAAGTTTTCTTCGGATAAACGCCAGCCGCCTGAGATCGCGCCGAATGTGCCAAACTTATTGTTAGCAGAAAGCGCAGAGTAGCCGTCGCGACGTACAGTAGCGCTAAACAGATATTTGTCTTTAAAGCTGTAATTAACACGACTAAAATAAGAAATCAGACCGTTTTCTGTTTGGATGTTACCTACAGGAGGGTTATTGGTCGTAAAGTTACCCTGATAGCTGGTGAAGAAGTCATCAGCAATGCCTTGGCGCGAACCGCCCCAGCCATCAAGGTTGAACTTCTGTACCTCATAAGCTACCAAAGCCGTCAGGTTGTGGTTATCAGCAAAGGTTTTGGTGTAAGTAGCAATATTTTGCCAGTTCCACTGCAAGCTGCGCTGATAAGTATTGAAAGCAACACCCAATGGGAATCCATCGCCGTGAATACGTGTACGGAATGTGTTGTCTTCGATGTTTTGGCGGTCAATACCGTAAACACTGCGGAGAGACAATCCTTCGATTGGTCTTACTTCAATGAAGACATTACCCAAAATACGATCTGTAGAAGAGCGTCCAACGTTATTTTCCAAGTCAAACAGAGGATTCGGCCAGTTGAAACCTACGGCGTTAGGAAAGTTGTTGCCAGTCGTCGCACGGTTGTTCGGGCGATCAATAGCAGGAGTGCCGTCAGGGTTACGCACAGGGATATTAGGAGCAAGTACAATAGGTAAACGCCCCAGACCGTTGGTTGCAAATGCACCAAAGATACCTGTCTGAGGGCTGTTGTTTACTGTGTTTGTGTACTGTACGTTACCGCCTACGCTCATCCACTTGGTTGCCTGATGGTTGATGTTCATACGGGCAGAAGTACGCTGGAAGTCGTTGGCACGCAGCATACCTTCCTGATCAGAGAAGCCTACAGAGAAGAAGTAAGAGGTTTTGTCAGACGCGCCATTAATAGAAACGGTATGGTTGTGCTGGAAGCCTGTGCGGAATACCACATCGTACCAGTCAGTGTCTACCGGACGACCATCCGGGCCAAGAAACGGACGTGCAATTTCAGTTACACCTGCGTGGATAGGGTTGTTCCGATAGCCTTCGTTTTTGATTTCGATATACTGCTCTGCATTTAATACGTCAAAACGGCGGAAAGTTTCTGTCCAGCCTACCCATGAGTCGTAGTTTACTTGTGCTTTACCTTTTTTACCTGATTTGGTAGTGATCAAGATTACACCGTTTGCAGCGCGTGAACCGTAGATAGCAGTAGCCGCTGCATCTTTCAATATCTCAAACGACTCGATGTCAGCGTTGTTAATAGATGCAAGTGCATTGTTACCCGCGTTAGAAGAGCCGCTGGTATTACCCGAGATAATCGGCATGCCGTCAATAACGATCAGCGGATCGGCACCCGAAGTAATAGAGTTCGTACCGCGCACACGGATAATAGGGGCGTTACCCAATACACCGTTAGGAGTAGTGATGTTTACACCAGCAGCACGACCTTGCAGCGCCTGCTCAAATGATTGAACGGGCATGTTCAGAATTTGGTCGCCGCTTACTTTGGCAATAGAGCCGGTCAGTTCGCGCTTGGTTTGCACACCGTAACCGGTTACTACCACCTCGCTCAATACCTTGTTATCGGGTTGTAAGGTGATGTCAATTACGCTGCGGTTGCCTACTGCGGTTTCTTGCTTGAGAAAACCTACATAGCTGAATACCAGCGTTGCATTGTCAGGTACATTGATGCGGTAATTACCTTCCACATCTGTTGTTGTACCGGTGCTGGTACCCTTCACAACCACCGATACGCCCGGGAGCGGGTTGTTGTCTTCTCCGGAAACGACTTTTCCGGATACTGTTCTTTGTGCATAGGCTGTTACAGACAACATCACCATCAGCACAAAGGAACTCAATTTGAATAGTTGCTTCATTGTTTGGATTGTTTTATTTGGTGAATAAATACGCCGTTAAATTACAAAAAAGAAAAATGTTGTGCGTGCTATTGTTAAACAATTTATTGTTATTGCAAGCAACGAAAAAAATTACGATGACGCTTAAATTTTCAATATAATTGACTGTCAGTACATTGCAGGTGGCTTAAAAGCAAAAAGTGCCTCGTTGCTATGAACGTAGGCACTGTGTTAAATATGTTTTTTATGCTAAAATTTACTTGTCAGCAAACATAGCCGCCATCTACCGACAGTACAGCACCCGTCGTGTATGCACCTGCGTCAGATGCCAGATAGAGTGCTATACCTGCCAAATCTTCAGGCTGCCCGATGCGCTGGATAGGTAAATGCTTGATGGACTTGCTCAGCATTTCTTCATTTTTCCAAAGCGCTTCGCTAAATTTGGTTTGAATCAGACCCGGACAAATGACGTTGGCGCGTACTCCTGCGCTGCCCCATTCTTTTGCCATTACTTTGGTAAGCATAATGAGGGCAGACTTGCTCACGCTGTAGATGCCCAGCCCCGGCTCAGGGGTCAGCCCGCCGATGCTGCTGATATTGATAATTGAACCGCCGCCGCGCTGTTGCATAATCGGCAGCACCATTTTGCCCAGTTCAAACGGCGCTTTAACGTTGATGTCCATAATCTTATCAAAGGCGGCGCTGTCGGTATTCACTACAGGACCGAAAACGGGGTTCGTCGCAGCGTTATTAATCAGAATATCAATGCCGCCAAAAGTCGCCATCGTTTTTTCTATGAGTTGCTGCCTGTGTTCGGGGTTGCCAACATTGCAGGCAACACCTATCGCCTCGTAGCCTTTGGCTTTCAGGGCGTTGGCTACTTCATCTACTGCTTCTTGCTTGCGGCTGCTGATAACGACTTTTGCGCCGGCTTCTGCCATAATTTCCGCCATTGATTCGCCAATGCCTTTGCTGGCTCCTGTAACAATGGCTACTTTGCCATTAAGTGAGAATTTGTCTTTGAGCATTTTTTAATTGTAGTTTATCAATAGTTAAATCATTTTCATTCAGAACACCGATTTTTGTCAGATGGCACGGGTTTGCGCTGATTCTTTCTAAAAATAATCTGTGTATTTCCGCGCAACCTGCTCTTATCCGTGTACTAACTCATTTTTATTGCTCGTACAACCTCGCGCTTGAAAGGCCGTCCCGATAGCTTTTCTATCTGAAAACCAACGGCTTTCATCGTGCGGATAACCACTGATTTTGAGCAATAGGTCGTCAGGATGCCGCCCTTAGTGAGCCATCGGAAAGCGAGCTCAAAATTGGGCTGCTCCCAGAGTTCGGGCTGCTTTTCAGGGGCAAAGGCATCGTAGAAAATTACGTCAAAACTGCCTGCCCCATAGTTTGCTTCCTGCCAGCCTGTGGCAGATTTGATGAGTTGCAGGTTAGGCAAAATCTGTTGCGGCGTTTCCCAGTCGGCGGCGTGAATTTTACCAAAATACGCAGCTACTGCATCGGGCAGTTGTTCGGTGTAGTTCAGTTGCGCCAGCACATCCTCTGCCAGCGGCAAAGGCTCTAAGGTGTGATAAACGACCTCAATTTCAGGATGTTGCGATAGAAATTCAATTACTGCCAGCGCATTCAGCCCTGTGCCAAAGCCCAGTTCCAGCACCCGCACCTGCCGAAGCGAATGCCGCTGGATGGCCTCCTCCAGCCCGTAGCGCACGTACACCTGCCGCGATTCGCCCAGCGCACCGTAGCGCGAATGGTAAAACTCGCCGATGTCGGGGCGGTAGAGGGTATGCGAGCCATCAGACGATACAATCAGTTGAACCTCAGGGTGTTTCATAGCGAAGGATAGGTTGCTTTCAGGTGCTTCCAGTATTTTTTAAAGTCGCCGCCAAATTTTTGGTAAAATTCCTCTTCAAAGGCATTTTGTTGCTCGTTGTAGCGAATAAACTCCATGAAAAAGGTGTTGTTGGGCGTAAAGTTCGTAAAGTAATCACGGTAGCGGTCTGATGCAAAACCGACCGTGTCCAAAGCCTGCATAATTGTTCGGATGTGCTGCTCCTTGGCGGCGGATTTTTGGCTGTCTGCCATGTCAGGCGAAAAACTGCCGTACAGCGAATCCAAACTTTTCGAGGCCTGCAAAACAAAGCGAATGAAGCGTTTGCGGTCGCTCATGCTGTGGACGTACTGCCGCATTTCGGGCGAATCTTCGCCGTATTTGTAGCGCAGAAACAGCAGCGCACCCTGATAGCCGACAAAGTTTGCCAGATTTTCGTTGTAGTCCACATTGTTGGGCACGTAGAGTGTACCGTGCGTCAGTTCGTGGATAATCAGGTCTGCCAGATGCCCAGGGCTGCGCTGCAAAAAGTTGGACAGCACAGGGTCTTTAAACCAACCGAGCGTACTCCAGCCCAGCACTTCACTGATGTCAGTATCGTAGCCCTGCGCCTTCATGCGCTGCTCTTCGGCTTGGGCTTTGGGCAATTCAAAAAAGCCTTTGTACGAAAAACTGCCCAACAGCGGAAAACGCCACTCGTAGGCATTTAATTCATAAGGCGGACAGGCAGTCAGCACCCAAAGGATGGGCTTGCCCTGCTGGTCGTAGAAAGTTGTGTAGTTTTTGGAAGGGTTTAGCCCGATGCTGTCTTCGGCAAAGCGGCGGATTTCCTGAATCAGTTGCAACTTTTGTTTCAGCGAATCAGGAAAAGCAGCATCTGCCAGCACCTCCTCAATTGGACGCGCTTCCCACAGGATTTTTGCCTGTCCCCGCGCCTGCATTAGCCCGTATTGCAACAGTTCCCACTGCCAGACTATCAACACCGCAACAATACCAAACATCACAAGCATCCACTTGCACTTTTGCAACTTCATCTATTTGCGTCGTTTTTTTCTGAATAGATCCTTGATACTTTTGCCAAATTCATCAATTTTTTCTATTGGTTTGGTAGAAACGATCGGGTAAGTCGTATTGATGTCGCTTATTTCCTGTACGCCTGCTTGCACCGGAAACACAAGAATAAAGTTGTTTTGCTGGAAGTACTTGTTCAGATAATGGGGAATTTTTGTCATGCTTGCACTGTAAGAGGGGTGGTCTTTGCGGCTCATAACGATAATCATGCCGTCGTCGGGTTTCAAATCGCGCGAAAGAATCAGGAAATCTTCCCAATCGGTGAATGTTACAAAGTCGCAATCTATCATCTGCTGTCGCTGCATGTCGCGGGCGTGTTGCAACACCTCCGCCGAGCCGTAGAAAACCAATTTCGCTCCCGTATTTTTCCCCAGACTGCGGATGCGGTTGAGCCAAAGCGTTAAATCCAATTTCTTTCTCTGCCTTTTCGGGGATAATGACCAAATAGCGCCTGATGGTTGCCAAGGGCTGTACTGCTTTACAAATCAAGGTTGTAACATTGTTTTTTGCCAGAATACCTTCGGTAAGCGTTCCCAGAAAACTATCGGAAAGGGCTTTTTTCTGATGCAGCCCCATCACCATATCCGTAATCTTGTGCTCGCGGATGATGCCTGCAATACCGCTGGATACGTTCTGGTCGTAGCGCAGCAGTTCGTTCATGTAAGTATCGGTAGCAGCAGCTACTGTGGTTGCTTTTTCCAGCACTTTGCGGGCGTTGCGCTCTGCGGTTTCGTCCGTTTCCAAGCTGTTGATAACCGTTAGGGCATAGAGTCCACGCTGGTTGTTTTTGGACTTGATCGCTAGGCTGAGTTGCACCAGTTCGTCGGTGGTTTCGGGGTTGCGCAGCGGGATGAGGATGCGCTCCTGCGGCTCTTCGGAAGTTTCCGTCGGTGCTTCGCTTTGTTCTTGCAAAGCGATATTTCTTGCGCCTTTTTGCGCGACAAAGGAGGCAACGGTGCAGGTTACGAGAATCATCAGGATAGTTCCGTTGAGTACCGCATCGCTCAACAAACGAATCGGCTCGCCCGTTTCGGTTTTTCCGAGGATAATATTATAGCCAACCAGCACTGCTGCTAGCGTTGCGGCTGCCTGCGCATTGCTCAAACCGAAAATCAGCCGCCGCTCGTCTATGCTGAATCGGAAAGTTTGCTGTGTCAGCCACGCCGCTGCATATTTAGCAACATTGGCAATGATGGTCATAAACAAGGCAACTTTAATCGTTTCCCAATCCTTGATAAATGCGCGGAAATCAATCAGCATCCCTACGCCAATCAGGAAAAAGGGGATGAAAATTGCATTGCCGACAAATTCTATGCGGTTCATTAGCGGGGAGGTGTGCGGCACTAACCTGTTGAGCGCCAAACCTGCCAGAAACGCGCCGATAATACCCTCTATGCCCGCTATTTCTGCCAGTACTGCGCCCAGATACATCATGACAAGCACGAAAATGTACTGCGGAATGCTTTCCGCAAAGCGTTTGAAAAACCACCTGCCAATGATAGGGAATGTAAACAACACCACAGCTCCAAAGAGGAGAATAGACACGGAAAGTTTGACCCAAAACTGCCAGCCAACCACTCCGTTAGTCATGCCCACGATCACTGCCAGCACAAGGAGCGCCAGCGTATCAGTAATGACTGTGCCGCCAACAGCAATGGCCGCGGCGCGGTTTTTGGCAACGCCGAGCTTGCTCACCAGCGGATAGGCAAGCAGCGTGTGCGAAGCAAACATACTGGCCAGCAACACTGAAGTCGGCAATGGAAAATTCATCAGATACAGCCCGCCCAGCGTACCCAGAAACATGGGAATAACAAAGGTATATGCCCCAAAAACGATGCTTTTAGAAGCATTTTTCCTGAAATCTGCCAAATCTATTTCCAGCCCTGCCAGAAACATAATATAGAGCAAACCTGTTGTTCCGGGAATAATAATGCTGCTGTCGCGGTTCATCAGGTGCAATCCGTTGGGGCCAATGACAGCGCCGGCAATGATCAGCCCCAGCAAATGCGGAATGCGTATTTTATTCAGCAAAATAGGCGCAAATAAAATAATGCAAAGGATGACGAGAAAGCGCAGAATAGGGTCGTTTAGCGGGAGGGTAATTTCAAATATGTTAAGTCCTAACGGCATTAGCAAGAGAGATTTTTATTGAATTAACACAAATTTCACAGATTGTTCCACACAAAGTTTATAAGGAGCGGTTTTTTTACAGGTACTTTGTGGTACTAATAAGTTGAAGCCCTATGATAATGCGCTACTTTTTTATTGGATTGATTTATTGGTTGGGTGTGGCAGGTAGTGCGCTCGCTCAAATCATCAAGATTAAAGGCAGCGATACAATGTATCCGCTAATACGAGAGATCACCGATTTGTACGGAAAAAACGTACAGCCGGAGGGAGGAGGCAGTATTGCAGGTATTAGTGCGCTGCGCGAAGGCAAAGCAGATATAGCAATGGCATCGCGAGGTTTGCAGTCAACGGAAAAAAGTGTATTAGACGGGCAAGGAAATCCGGCACATGCTGTCGTCGTTGCTTACGATGCGCTTTCGTTTATCGTACATCCCGAAAATCGGATTTCTAAGCTCACACAGGCACAATTGGAAGACATTTTCAACGGCGTAGTTACCAACTGGAAGCAAGTAGGTGGTGTAGATTTACCTATTCAATTAGTTGTTCGGGAAGCCACATCGGGTACCAACGAGTTCGTGAAAGACGTAATCATGCACAAGAAAAGCTTTCCCGCAGGTGCCAAAGTCTGTGTCGGCACTTCTGCCGTTATTCAGGCAGTAAGCCAGGACATAGGCGCCATTGGTTTCGTCGGCATTGGCTATCTGGAGGAAATCGTAAAGCCGCTGGCAATAGCAGCGGGTAAAGGCAACAACTTTGTAGCGCCTTCTTTTAAAACAGCGCTCAACAGAACCTACCCCCTCGTCCGTCCGATGTATTTCATCTACCTTAAAAATCAGGAAAATAAAGTTAAGCCGTTTTTAGATTTTGCTTTGTCGCCGCTGGGGCAAAAAGCTGTCGTACACAAAGGCTTTATCCCTGCTGGTCATGGCAATAGGTAAAAGCCTTTCAACTGCGTAGCTGCATGTTCACACAAACAACGATTCGTTTTCGCCTTTGGTTGTCGCTGGGCATTTTTGCCAGCATCACCTTGCTGATGCTGCTGGTAATGTTTTGGTTTGACGGTCGGCAGCGCAAGGTGCGTCAACTAACCGATGTCTTGCGGCAAATGAATCTGGAGGTAGAGCGTGCAGCCAAATTAGAAAAAGACTTTTATATTATTGAAACGATCAACCCTGAATTTTATGAAACGGGGGAGAGCAAACTCGTTGCCCAGCACAGTGCTGTACTGGAAAATGTCAAGGAAAAATTAATCTCGCTTCGGAGTAATCCTATGCTGCGCGATGCTGCATTAGATGCTGCACTGGATAGCATTGCTACAGAAATAGATATTTTCAATGCTACATTTGACAGCCTTGTTATGATGCAGAAGAAGCGGGGCTTCAAAAATTTTGGATTGGAAGGCGAGGTACAGGGAGCAATCAACCGCGTTGCTAATTCGGGTTACAATCTTGATGAGCTGCTGATATCCAACATTCGCAAGTTAGAAAAGGACTTCCTGATGCAAAAAAATCCGGCCTATGTCGGGCGGATCAAAGTGCTCGCCGATTCGCTGGCTGCTAAAGCGACACGAACCATTCGGGAGCCTGTCGGACGTGAATTTGTCATCAGTTCGCTGGAGCAGTACCGCTCAAGTCTGGAAAAATTAGTTGAAAACCAGCGTATTATTGGCATTCCCGGTCAGTATGGTTTACAAAACGACCTTATGCTCATTTCAACGCGCATAGAAGATCGCATTGCCGCCATAGATCGCGCCATAGAAGATCGGGCGCAGGCAATGAGCAAAAATTTGCGCATTACGCAGTTGGTTCTTTTCGTACTGCTGTTGGGGCTGATGTTTTCGCTGGGCTTTTCCCTGATGCGCAGCATTAGCCGCCCGCTGCGCGCGCTTTCCGATTCCATTCGCGAAGTGGTTGATAGCCGGTTTGACCGAAGCAAGCAGATTTTTCAGACAGATGTGCAAGATGAGGTTGGTTTGCTATCTAAAAACTTTGCTTACCTGTTGGAGATGTTCTATCGCCGTACTGATGAGGTAGAGCAGCAAAAAGAGCAACTGCAAGCCTCTAACATGCGCCTGATTACTATCCGCAAAATGGGGCAACGCATCAGCGCGGTTTTAGATGTAGAAGAACTCATTCGCACCCTGCACGAAGAGTTATCTACCGAAATGACTGTGCCCACGCTCATGGTCTGCATTGCCGACCGGCATAATCGCCTGATTGCCAAAGGGTATCACAACGGACAATGGATAGAAGGTCTGCGTCTTCATACGGAAACAGACCATAATCATGTGGCAGTATGTGTATTTCGGACACAGCAGAAAGTCATCAGCGGGCGATGGCAAGATGAAAACACTAACAGACTCATGCCATTTTTCCCCGAAGAATTGCCGCAAACCATTGTCGGCTTGTTCATGGTTGCCAAAGAAAAAACCCTTGGTTCATTGATTATCCAAAGCCCGCAGCCCGATGCCTTCAACGAAGTGCAGTTGAGTATCATCCGCAATATGGCCATTTATACTACTATTGCCTTAGACAACGCCTTACTCTATGAAAGCATGGAGGAAACCGTGCGGGAGCGCACAGCGGAGGTTTTGGCGCAAAAAGAGGAAATAGAACGCCAAAAGTGCGAACTGGAAAATGCTTTTGCCGACGTGAAACGCCTCAGTGAAATCGGCAAAGCTGTCAGCAGCTATCTGGATGCCGATAAAATCGCCGAACAAGTCTATAATCGCGTCAATGAGCTAATGGATGCCGATATATTTGGCATAGGAATTTTGCGCAGCGAAACTAATACGTTAGAATTTATCGGCGTTATGGAAAATAACCGACGCCTACCTACTTTCAGCTATTCGCTGGATAACCTGCAAAGTCTTGCTGTTGATGCTGTAAAAAGTGAGCGCGAAATTATCATCAATCACTGGCAAAAAGAGGTGGCTCAATATCCCATGCCGGATCTGCCCGACACAGGCAAACGCCCCCAATCGCTTGTCTATATTCCGCTGCGCACCAAAAACGCCACGATTGGCGTTCTGACGGTGCAAAGTTTTCAGGCAAACGCCTACAACGACTACGACCTGAACCTGCTGCGCAACCTTGCTATCTACGTGGCTATCGCACTGGAGAATGCCAATGCCTTCGGCGAAATTGCCCGCCAACGCGAAAGCATTCAAAAAAGCAACGAAAAAATAACGGCAAGCATCAACTACGCCAGCCGCATTCAAAGCGCTATGTTGCCCGATTTGGCCGAAATCAGCCGCTGCCTGCCCGATTCGTTTGTTCTCTTCCGCCCCCGCGATATTGTCAGCGGCGACTTCTACTGGATGCAGGAAAAAGACGGCAAAATACTGCTTGCCGCAGTGGACTGTACCGGACACGGCGTGCCGGGCGCGTTCATGAGCATGATTGGCATTGACCTGCTCAACGAAATTGTCAATGGGAAAGGCATTACCCAACCCGACCTAATTTTAAATTTGATGCACAGACGTATTCGCCAAGCGCTCAAACAGGAGGTAACACAAAACCGCGACGGCATGGATGTTGCCCTATGTGCTATTGATAAAAAAACAAAAAAAATAACATTCTCAGGCGCAAAAACATCCATTGTTTACTGCCAGCACGACCAGCTACTGGAAATCAAAGGCGACAATGTACCCATCGGCGGCTTGCAGCGCGAACAAGACCGCACTTTTACCCGCCACGTAATTACTACGGAAACGCCTACCACATTTTACCTCTTCACCGACGGCTACAAAGACCAGTTTGGCGGCGATAACAACACCAAACTAACGGCGCGTGCATTCAAACAACTGCTGTTCAGTATGCACAAGCAGCCTGCCGAAACGCAGAAAACGCTGCTCACCAACCATTTGGAAGAGTGGATGGGCGCTCATCCGCAATTGGACGATATTTTGGTAATGGGAGTGAAGATATAGTTTGCCGTTTGGTGTAATTGAGCGATAATTTTCGTAGTTTTTGGAAATGCAGTTAACCGAGTTGTTTGCTAATAACTTGATAATCAGTTATTTACGAATCAAGAGAGAAAAAAAGCAAGGATTAGCGAAAAACGGCTAACTTTGGATTTGTACTTTTTAAAAAAGTCATTTTTGCTTATGCTAATCCTTACAGCACACAAATTAATACAGATTTTCAGCCGCTGATGGAACAACGCTCTCATCATCCATCGTAAACTGCGTACTTATTTTCCGCAGCGGCGTGCAACGTCTGCCTTCTTATGAACGCTTTGTTGCCTTGAAAAAGCACT
>NZ_JBRCHD010000035.1:0-55402 GCF_053489755.1 Rhodoflexus sp. | reverse complement strand
AGGCATGAGCCGCGAGGCGATGATAGAAAAAATCCGCTGGTGGTACAACGGCTATTTGTGGGGCGGCAAAGAAACGGTTTACAACCCTTTTTCCATCCTGAATCTGATGTCGCAGCAGCAATTTGGCAACTTTTGGTTTGCCACCGGCACGCCAACTTTTTTGGTCAAGAAACTGCGCGAAAAGTTTACTTACAATCTGGAAGAGGTACAACTTTCTGAAATTCAGTTAGGCAACTTTCAGGTGGAAAATGTGGACGAAATGGCGCTGCTGTTCCAGACAGGTTATTTGACGATTCGGGAAAAGTTTGGCTCTACCTATGTGTTGAGCTATCCCAACGAAGAAGTGCGTCATGCCTTGTTGGAGTGGATGCTGGCGGATTTTAGCAACTATCGCAGCGTACACGGTGTGATTCTCAACATGGTGCGCTACCTGCAAAAGCGCGACTATGAACAGTTTCAAGATGCGCTCAATACGCTGTTGGCAAATATTCCCTACGAGCAATTCATGGAACGCTACGAGGCGTTTTATCATGCGATATTCTTCATGGCCTTCTCATTGATGCAAACCTACACGCAAACCGAAGTCCAGACTGCCAAAGGCAGAATTGACGTGGTAGTTCACACGCCTGAGGCTTTTTTTGTAATAGAGTTCAAAGTAAACGGCAGCGCGGCAGAGGCAATCGCTCAAATCAAAACCAAAGGCTACTACCAAAAATATGTGCACCAAAACAAGGAAGTCATCCTCATTGGTCTGGGCTGTGCGGATAAGGCAGTGAAAGAAGTAATTGTGGAAACACGCGCGGACTAATTGCTGTTCTGTTTCTCGATGATGCGGCTGAGCAATTCCTGAAAAAAAGCGCCTCTATGAGGCCCTACCCAGTTCATCTCTCGCACTTCAGGCGCGTATTGTCCATAATACTCATCGGGAGTGATATAGCCGATGTAGCCGCCGTTGAAACTGGTTACAACCAACTGTAAATTTTTAGCGGCAGCCTTTTCCATTAGCTCGGCGGCAAATTCGCCCGAAATATCGCAAGGCACGCCAATTAGCAATATCCTATCCAATCGCATTATAGACAGATACAATCGCTGCTCACCGAACAGCCACTTAAAAACCGCAGGGCGGATAATAATATCATCTGTGATACGCAATTGAGGCTCGCCTACTGAAATTGGAATTTGCCAAGCGCTTATTGTTCGCAAAGTATCGGCTGAAATACTATCCAGCAGCCGAATGGAACGCGCCGCAAGCTTTTTGCCCAAATCACGGGCAAGGTCGTAGCTGTCCAATCCCCAGTTATAGTTAGGCACATGGCTGGCTACCATGCCGGAGCCGAACAGAGCGAAGTTTACCTTTCCGCTTTGTTCTAACGAATCGGTAAAGTAGCCGGGATAATCGCGGCTCAGGTCGTGCAAGCGCGGATGCACACAAATGGCATGGGCTTGGTAAGCGGCGATGAGAGCCGAGTTGCTGTCAGACCGCAGCAATCTGATACAGCGCAAATAACCGTCTATGGTCGCTTTTGGCTTCTTGGAAAGCCGATTGCTCATCAGTTCAGGGGCGTTGGTTTTGCCAAATCCGATGCTCGCCAACGGTTTGGCGTTCGCTTGCGCTGCTTTTAAGGCCGCAATAACCTGCGCGGTGATCATCTCTACGATTTCGCGGCGATAGCCGCCAGCCATCAGCCTACCTGCGATGCGGTCTGCCCAGCCGCCAATGCTGCTGTGCGTGTGTGTGGCGGTCAGCAACAGATTTTTAAAAGCAATTCCCGTTTGTGTCTGCACATTTATGTATAATTCATCGGCAACGGCAGGCGGAAATACCAGCAAATCTGCACTCACAAGGGCATACCACTGCCCGCCGCTTTGCCAAACCACCGCTTGCACATACACCGAGTCGTGGATACCCTGAAAATCACCGCGACTGATGCCATAGCCCGCCATAGGAGCAGCCACAGCAGGTACAATTGGGCGACGCGCCCAGCCTGCCCAAACATCGGTTGCCGCTGATGTTGTCCAGTCGGTTTGATTGATCGCCTGTATTGTTGTCTTATAAAAATCTTGTTCGGAATAGTGTCTCCTGTCTATCGGCACAAAAAGCGCTACAGCCAACAGTGACAGGGCTAACAAAGTGTATAAAATGCCGCGAAAAAGCCTTCGTAACAAAGTGAGAAAGAAGCATGATTTGCCACAAAAATACAAAAGCAGAGCAAAGCCCTGCCTTTATACAAATAACTTGACGATGAAGCGATTTATTAACGTCTCATATCTACTATTGGCAACGACAGTGCCGATACTTTTAAAAACTTGACTATCAGCATTTTAATAAACATACTTGCCATGATAATATTCGTATAGTTGTCCACAATCAGCACAAGGGTTGTCCGCTAATGAACAGCAAACAGTTTATGTTGCTTACAGTCTGACCCTGTGGGTCTGATCGTTAAGTAACATAAGAATATATTTTTTACTCCGACTCTTGCAAAATTGCATAATAAACCTACATTTGAGGATAACGTCTAACTTTAATCAAATAATCACCTATGGATGCACAGCAGGTTGACATGTTTTTGATGACACATGGAAAGTATTTTGAAAGTCATCAACTTCCCCAAGTAAAATCTTTGCTACTTAATGCTACTGACCAGCAATTTCAGAGAGCTCAGTTTTCTGAGTATAAAGATCCTACAACAATGCTTATCCTTTCAATATTTGTAGGTGTCTTAGGCATAGACCGTTTCTTAATTGGTGATACAGGGTTAGGAGTTGGCAAACTGCTTATTTGTGGTGGATTATATATATGGTGGATTGTTGATATTTTTTTAATATCAGGCGTTACAAGAGAGAAAAATCTTATAAGATTGCAACAGTCTCTAAATGGTTATTAATAACAAGAGAAAAATAGCTATTTTAGCTATTTGCTGTGCAGGGTATATCTTTTTGTGGCTTAAGGACACTTTTCATATTTCATATGGAGGCTGTACAATAAAGTATGTTACAGGTATACCCTGTCCCTCTTGTGGAACTACTCGCTTCATACAATCTTTGATACAAGGTGGTATCATGCAGGCACTTTATTACAATCCGTTAGGTTTTATTTCATTAGCTTTAATCATAGCAATACCTCCTGTAATCCTCTATGATTTCATCTTTGGAAAAAAGCTGTTTGATAAATTGTATAGCCAAATAGAAAATATAATCAGATCAAAAAAAGTCGCCACAATGCTTATTTTTATGATTATTTGTAACTGGATTTGGAATATTTATAAGTATGCTTAATCAAAATCATATCTCACGAAGGATATTAAATAAAGTTCAGCATTATCTCAACACTTAAATATCTATGATTGCTATCAAAGTATTCCCACCGCTTCTAATGCTGGCTATCACCATAGCTGGTATCGTATTGATTATTAATCGTTTACGAAGAAACACATCAGAAAGCAAAGTGCTGGCAGGCATTGTAGGAGTGGTTTTAATAGTTTTATGGTTTATATGGTATAAGCTGTAATTCGTCATAAAAGTCGCCGCCGTTTTGGCGACAAATGGGCAAAAACCGTTGTTGTGCAGGAATAATTAGGAATCAAAGTAATTTGCTCTACGTGAGGTTGCTCTGTCGCCAGCCTCACTTTTTTTTATTTTTATGCGCTTTTATTTTTTGTCAGAACTTTACATTTTTAACCAAAATTTATATCAACCATTTTAGTTATGAAAAATCTCTCATTATTCATTCTATTCATCGGCTGTCTTCTGTCACTGGGCGAAGCCTATGCGCAAGAATTGAAAGGCAAAGTAGTTGGCGCGGGAAATGAGCCGCTGCCGGGTGTGTATGTCAGCGTATTAGGTGCCAATAAAAATACGGTTACCAATACGGAAGGCACGTACAGTTTATCTATCAAGCCGGGCAACTACCGCGTACGTTTCAGTTTTGTGGGCTATGCTGTGCAGGTCAAAGACGTAACGGTTACCGCCGAGGGCGCTACGCTGGACGTTACGCTGGAAGAAGACGTTACCCAACTCTCCGAACTGGAAATTGTAGGCACGCGCAGTTTAAACCGCACCATTACCGAAACGCCCGCGCCTGTAGATG
Organism: Rhodoflexus sp.; assembly: GCF_053489755.1. Classification (NCBI taxonomy): domain Bacteria; kingdom Pseudomonadati; phylum Bacteroidota; class Cytophagia; order Cytophagales; family Thermoflexibacteraceae; genus Rhodoflexus; species Rhodoflexus sp. The sequence goes on along the minus strand of NZ_JBRCHD010000035.1, from coordinate 51,312 downwards.
TGATTGATATTAGCGCCATTACAGCTAAGACAGGTCAGTTAGACATCAACCAACTGTTGCAATTTGTCGCGCCTTCATTCAATTCCAACCGCCAGACAGGCTCGGACGGTACCGACCACGTTGATCCGGCATCACTGCGCGGCCTTGGCCCCGACCAAACGCTGGTACTTATCAACGGCAAGCGCCGCCATCAGTCTTCGCTAGTAAATATTTACGGCACACGCGGACGCGGCAACACAGGTACCGACCTGAACACCATCCCTGCCGCTGCCATTGAGCGCATCGAAATTCTGCGCGATGGCGCCGCAGCACAATACGGCTCCGATGCTATTGCAGGCGTTATCAACATCGTACTCAAACAATCTACCAACGAACTGACGGTCAATGCCAACGCTGGCGTGCATCAGGCAAAATATCGTTTTGACGACAAAAACTTTGACGGATTGAACTACAACATCAATGCAAACTATGGCTTTTCACTCGGGCAGAAGGGATTCGTCAATCTGACAGGTGATTTGAACTTCCGCGACCATACCAATCGCGCCAATACGAACCCCGACGATTTGGCGCGCCGCGAGTATGGCGACCCACGCGCCAGAAACGCGGCCTTGTACCTCAATGCGCGTTTGCCTGTGAGCAACAAAAGTTATTTATATGCTTTTGGCGGCTCCAATATGCGCAAGGGTGAAGCCTACGCATGGACGCGCTTTGCAGACAGCGAGCGCAACATTCCCTCTATTTACCCCAACGGTTTTGACCCTATTATTGGCGCCGATATTACCGACCATGGCTACACGCTTGGTTTCCGCACGCTTGCCAAAGCATGGGATATCGACCTGTTTGCCACCTACGGCCACAACCGATTCATGTATTCGGTAAGCAATACGCTCAACCGTTCGATGGGCACGGCAACGCCCCGTGAATTTGATGCAGGGGGCTTTGGTTTAGGACAGTTCAACAGTGGCGTTAAATTCAACCGCTATTTCAAAAATACTTTTAAAGGACTCAACCTTGCTTTTGGAACGGAATTCCGCGCTGAGAATTACAACATCGTGGCAGGTCAGCGTGAGTCGTGGGATAACTACAATCCGGTATTCCCAAGCGGTTCGCAGGGCTTCCCGGGCTTTCGTCCTGCCGACGAAGTGAACGCCAGCCGCAATAACATTGGCGTATTTGCAGATGTAGAGGCCGATATTACGCGCTCGTTTATGATGGGCGCGGCTTTGCGCTTTGAAAATTACAGCGACTTTGGCGGCACGCTGAACGGCAAACTTGCCTCGCGCCTTGCATTGAGCGAAAAAGCGGCTATTCGCGGCACGCTAAGCACAGGTTTCCGCGCGCCTTCGCTACCACAGATTTATTTCAATTCTACGGTTACTAACTTTATCAATGCGCAACCTGTAGAAGTGTTGATTGCCCGCAACAACAGCCCCGTAACGCGCGCGCTGGGCATCCCTCCGCTCAAACAGGAAACTTCGGTCAATGCAAGTCTGGGGCTTACGCTTACCCCCTTAGATAATCTTACTTTCACCATTGACGGCTACTATGTAAAAATTGATGACCGCGTGGTGCTTACCGGTCAATTTAGCGACGATGACCCCGAAATTGGCGCCGAGTTGCAGCGCCTGCGCGTAGGTAAAGCGCAGTTTTTTACCAATGCCATCAGCACTACCACTCGCGGATTAGACGTTGTAGCTTCGCATACGGCAAGTATCGGCAAAGGCAGACTCTTATCTACTCTTGCCATGAACTTTAACCGATTAGATATTGACCAAGTAAAAACCAATGACAAACTGGCAGGCAAAGAGGATATTTACTTCGACCTTCGCGAAAGGTACTTCGCCCGCGCCGCCGCACCCAATTCTAAAATTAACCTGACTTTTGACTATACCACAGGCAAGTTGGGCGCTTTGCTGCGCTTTGTACGATTTGGCGAAGTGGTACTTGCCAACTGGAACTACGACGAGAACGATTTAGATGTTTACTCACCCAAAGTAACTACCGACATGGCGTTGCGCTATACTTTTAGCAAAGGTGTAGCTTTGGCCATAGGTGCAAATAATATCTTCAACGTTTATCCCGACCGCTCGCTGCCCAGCCTGACCGAATCGGGCGGAGCATGGGATCCCGTACAAATGGGTAATAACGGCGCTTTTTATTATGCGCGTCTGAATGTCAAGATTGTCAAATAAACTTAACCGCCGCTCTACCCGACGGCATTTAAATCCGTCGGGTTTTATACCATTATCCGATGCCAATCTCCATTCGTTTGCAGGCTGTCTTTGTTGTGCTTTTAGCTATAGCGCTCTATGCCAACACTTGGCGACACGGTTATGCTTTGGACGATGTCGCTACTATTGAAGCCAATAAATTTGTCCAAATGGGATGGGCGGGCATCCCTGAAATGTTTCGCCATACGCTTTGGTTCGGCTATGACGGCTACGAAAGCGTAAACAGCTATCGCCCTTTGGCACATATGACTTTTGCGGTGGAATTTGCGCTGGCAGGCAGTTTGCGCCCCGACCTTAGCCATGTGGTTAATACGATGCTTTATGCGGTTGTTTGCTTGTTGCTGTGGATGTTTTTGCGTCGTTTGTTTGGACAATGGGAATCGTTGGCGTTTTTTGCAAGTCTGCTTTTTGTCGTTCATCCGGTTCATACCGAAAGCGTCGCTAACTTGAAAAATCGCGATGAGTTATTGGCGTTGTTTTTTGGGCTGGCCGCGGCGCTGATGTTTTTGCAAGCCCAAGAAAAAGACAAACGGTACATCGGAGCGGCGGCGCTATCGTATGCCTTAGGACTTCTTTGTAAAGAAAGTTTAGCAGCTTGGATATTTATTTTTACACTTATTTTATTCTATGACCCTAAGTTGGTGGCAAGCAAAAAAAATTTGCTTGCCACGACGGCTATTTTCACACTGACATTTACCTTCGTATGGTGGGCGCGCAATCTAATTACAGCCAAAGTAATTCCACAACCCCAATCCGACTATTGGAATAATCCTATTTTGTTGGCTGACTCTTGGATAACCGCACTGGGAACAAAACTCTATGTATTGGGCAAGTATCTACAACTTTCCCTTGCGCCACACACGCTAACAAGCAGCTACTTCTATAATGACCTGCCATTGCTGCCCGTTTGGAGTTGGCAAAGCATACTTTCGCTCGCGGTTCATGCTTTTTTGGCTTATGCGATGTTTGGCTATTTGCTTCGTCGCCATCCGTTGGGATTTGCCATAGCCTTTTACGGCATTACGCTGGCGATGTTTAGCAATTTTTTTATGTTTTATTTCTATACCGCCGCTCTTAGCGAGCGCTTTTTGCTAATTCCATCTATTGGCGCATGTATAGCGGGCGGCTATGCGCTGCAAAAATTATCAGAAAATAATCGCTCATTAGCCTTAGTCTTGCTGGGATTGATTACAGCGGCGGCGGCTTTAAAGACCATCGTACGCAATCGCGCATGGGCGGATAGCTTCACGGTGGCGCAAACCGATTTGCAAGTTTCGCCGCAAAGCTATTTGCTGAACGCTACCATGGGGCTGGAATTGTACAAAAAAGCCGAAGCGCAAAACAATGTGTATTTGTTGCGGCAAGCCATTCCTTATTTTGAAAAAGCCGTGCAATTAGATGCCGAAGACCCCAACATTTGGGAATATTATGGGCGCTCGCTTGCGCTTTTGGGCGAGTATCGGCAGGCTGCTCACTGCTTTGAGCAAGCGCTTCGGATTAATCCGCGCGCGATGCACCTGCGCACGCTTTTAGAACAAGCTTATCGGTTGCAACGATAGAAATAAGCGTCAAATAGCAAAAGCTGTCGTCTGTTTGATCACAGACATTACAAAGCTGCTTTTCACATGGCTAATGTGTGCTATTTTGGTCAATTTGTTAGTCAGAAACTGCTCGTAGGCTGCTATATCGCGCACCATTACTTTGAGCAGGTAGTCTTCCTCGCCTGCAATGTGATAGCATTCCATCACTTCAGGCAGGCGCATCACCTCCTCGCGCAGCCCTTGCAACACTTCGCTCTTGTGCTGCGAGAGGCGAATGGTCAAAAATACAATCAAACCTTTGCCAACTTTTTGCGGCTCCAGCAGGGCAACATAGCCGCGAATGAAGCCGCGCCGTTCCAGTTTTTTCACCCGTTCAAACACAGGAGTAATCGTCAAGTCCAGCGCTGCTGCCAGTTCTTTGTGCGTCATTCGGGCATCGGCTTGCAGCATCTGTAAAATTTTTAGGTCTATCGCGTCTAATTCGTCCATTTTTAGAATTAATTTCTGTTAAAACTGAAATAACAGGATTTTTTCCTGCTTCAAAAAATCAAAGCAGGATTTTTATTTGCTTTGTTAAACATTCGTAACGATTCCTCACCGGTAAACAACACACAACTATGCAAAGCCAAGACCCAGCCATGCGCCTGCAAGACCTCCAATATTTCGGCGAATTTGGAGGCGTAAATCCTTCTATTGAAGATTCGGCGACCTACACCTTCCTCAATGCAGGAAAAATGGAAGAAATGTTTGAGAAAGAGTTGGCGGGCTGCTATCTCTACTCGCGCCACTGGAACCCGATGAACCGCTACCTTTCCGACGCACTGGCGGCAATGGAAGGAACGGAAGCCGCACAGGTAACCGCATCGGGCATGGCTGCTATCAGCGCCACGCTAATGCAACTTTGCAGCAGTGGCGATGAAATCGTCTGTGGGCGCATGGTCTATGGCGGCACTTACGCGCTGCTCAAAAACTTCCTGCCGCGCTTTGGCATCACTACGCGCTTTGTGGACATCACCAATCCCGATAAAATTCAGGAAGCTATCAACGAGCGCACGAAACTCATTTACTGCGAAACGGTAAGCAACCCGCTGCTGGAAGTCGCCAACATTCCTGCGCTGGCGCAACTGGCACGCGAAAACGGGCTGCAATTGGTCGTGGACAATACTTTTGCCCCGATGCTGGTTTCCCCTGCCCAACTGGGTGCGGACGTTGTTATACACAGCCTCACCAAATACATCAACGGCACCAGCGACACCGTAGCAGGGGCTATCTGCGGCAGCAAAGCCTTTATCAGCAGCCTGAGCGATGTAAACTTTGGCGCAACCATGCTACTCGGCCCTGTGATGGACAGTATCCGCTCGGCGAGTGTACTCAAAAACCTGCGTAGCCTGCATGTCCGCATGAAGCAGCACAGCAACAATGCGGCATACCTCGCCCAATCTTTTGCCGATTTGGGCATCCGCACCATCTATCCCGGCTTGGTTTCACATCCGCAACACACACTATTCAGCCGCCTGATGAACCCAGGCTACGGCTACGGCGGTATGGTTGTAATTGACATGGGCAATAAACAAGCCGCCTACAGCCTGATGGAAGCCATGCAGGAGCAAAAAGTAGGGTATCTGGCAGTAAGCCTGGGATTTTTCCGCACCCTGTTCAGCTCGCCGGGCAGCAGCACTTCTTCGGAAATCCCTGAGGCAGAGCGCCTGCAAATGGGGCTTACCGATGGCTTGGTGCGCATTTCGGTTGGATTAGACAACGACATGGCAGATATTTTCCAACGCATCACCCGTTGCTTAGAGGCTGTAATAATATGACTTCAATTAGCCGTTCTCAATTTATTTTTGTTAATTTTGCTTTTGGTTGATGCGCGACAGCGCTGTTATCACATCAAACAGACATGAGTGATCGTTAGCGATGACTCCGGTAGGCAAAAGTAAATTAACATACTAAAAACTAAGCAGCTATGGCTTCTCTAACTTACTGGCAAGGATTAGTACAGGGCAAATGCCCAAGATGTCGCAAAGGCAACATGTACAAACACAGCATATTCAATCCTACCAAATTCACGGATATGTATACCAATTGCCCCGTTTGCGACTTAAAATTTGAGGTTGAACCGGGTTTCTTTTACGGCGCTATGTATGTAGGTTATGCCATTAGTGTTGCAACCATTATTACTGTTTTTACGGCAATCAATATCCTCTATCCGAAGGCAAGCCTGAGTACTTTTATTATTTCGACCGTCGTCGCCATTATACTGATGATACCTGTCAACTTCCGCTACTCGCGCATTATGATGCTGTATTTTTTTGGTGGTGTGAAGTATGAAGAGTATATCGCAGAGAAAAGCCCGACAAATCTTTGAGATCTATCGGGTTTTGATATATGATGTGCGTTTGCCGAACAAGTAATCAGTCAAATTAAATTAAATGTATTGCACCCTTAGATAGTTACTTTGCTGAATATCAATTGCTTGTACATGCTAACGGGCATGCTACAATCTATCGAACTACTTTAATAAGCCCGCGCAAACAATACGCGCTCTTTGGAAGGCTTGCCTGTGAGGATGCATGTGCCTTCTTCCTGCGGATTGTTCAATGGAATGCAGCGGATCGTCGCTTTGGTTTCCGTTTTGATGCGCTCTTCGGTTTCGCCGGTGCCGTCCCAGTGCGCGCTGACAAAGCCGCCTTTCGTATCCAGTACTTCCTTAAACTCTTCGTAGCTGTTCACAGGCGTAATCATGCTGTCGCGGAAAGTTTTCGCGCGCTCATAAATAGATGCGTAGATGGTTTCCAGCATTTGCGGCACGTACTGATAGATGCTGTCCATACTAACAATTTCCTTAGTTTTGGTATCGCGGCGGGCAACTTCTACCGTGTTGTTTTCTAAATCTTTCGGACCGATGGCAATGCGCAGCGGCACGCCTTTCAGTTCCCACTCGGCAAATTTAAAGCCCGGCTTGTGCGTGTCGCGGCTGTCGTGTTTTACAGAAACGCCCATTTTGCGCAACTGTTGCGCAATTTCGGCAGCTTTGGTATTCACGGCGTTCATTTCTTCCTCGCTGCGATAGATAGGTACAACTACCACCTGAATAGGCGCAAGATTCGGGGGCAGCACCAGACCGTCGTCGTCAGAATGCGCCATAATCAGCGCACCCATCAAGCGCGTACTAACGCCCCATGAAGTACCCCAAACTAAGTCTTGCTTGCCTTCTTTGGTTGTAAAGCGCACATCAAATGCTTTGGCAAAATTTTGACCCAAAAAGTGCGAAGTGCCTGCCTGCAATGCCTTGCCGTCTTGCATCAGCGCTTCAATGCAGTAGGTATCAACCGCGCCTGCAAAGCGCTCATTAGGCGTTTTTACACCTTTGATAACAGGCATCGCCATGTGTTTTTCAGCAAATTCTGCATAGATGTTCAGGATTTGAACGGTTTCTTCAATCGCTTCTTGCGCGGTGGCGTGCGCCGTATGTCCTTCCTGCCAGAGGAATTCCGCCGTGCGCAAAAACAGGCGCGTGCGCATTTCCCAGCGGACTACGTTCGCCCACTGGTTGATAAGCAGCGGCAGATCGCGGTAGCTCTGAATCCAGTTGCGATACGTGTTCCAGATAACCGTTTCAGAAGTCGGGCGCACAATCAGTTCCTCTTCCAATTTTGCCTCCGGGTCAACGATTACGCCGCTGCCATCGGGCGCATTTTTGAGGCGATAGTGCGTAACAACGGCACATTCTTTGGCAAAACCCTCTACGTGCGAAGCCTCTTTGCTTAGGTACGATTTAGGGATAAACAGCGGAAAATAGGCGTTTACGTGTCCGGTATCTTTGAACATTTTGTCCAGCGTATCGCGCATTTTTTCCCAGATGGTAAAGCCGTAGGGTTTAATCACCATACAACCCTTGATAGAAGAGTGTTCGGCAAGGTCTGCCTTTTTCACCAGTTCATTGTACCAGCCCGAATAATCTTCGCTGCGTTTAGGCAACGCTTTATTATTATTGTTGCTCATGTGTAAGCGCTTTCGTTGATGCAAAACTAAGGCGCAAAGTTAGGTTTTGAAGGGCAGATGCTCAAATAGGCAAGGGAATTAGTAAATAGGCGATTGCCTATAATCACGTTTTACGCCGACAAGTCGTTTGTGATACACGAACAACGGCATTGTAGGCAACCAACTAATCAAGACTAATTTCAAATTGCGCTATTTTTTGTAGCGCGGATGCGGTTGTTTGTAAATTAGCCGCCGCTTGTAACAACGACTTTTTGCAAATCGCAAATCGTCAATCACAAATCCTCAATCGCAAATTCATGGATGCAATTATTGCATTTTCGGTGCGCAACAAGCTGATTATCGGCTTGCTGACGCTGATTTGGGTGATTTGGGGCGGCTATTCGGCTACCAAAATTGCGCTGGATGCCGTGCCAGATATTACCAACAATCAGGTGCAGGTGATTACCCAATCGCCGTCACTTTCCCCGCAAGAAGTAGAAAAATTTATCACATTTCCCATAGAGTTGGCAATGGCAAACTTGCAGCGCAAAGTGGAGATTCGCTCTATTTCGCGCTACGGGCTGTCGGTTGTTACCATCGTTTTTGAGGAAGGTATGGACATTTTGCAGGCGCGCCAATTAGTGGCAGAACAAATGCGCCTTGCCGAAGCCAATATCCCACCCGAATTCGGCAAACCTGAAATGATGCCGATTACCACAGGCTTGGGCGAAATTTATCAGTACGTATTGCAGGTAAAGCCCGGCTATGAAAGCCGCTATTCGCCCATGGAACTGCGCACCATTCAGGACTGGCTGGTGAAACGCTATCTGGCAGGCATTCCCGGCATTGCCGATGTGAGCAGCTTCGGCGGCTTTGTGAAGCAGTACGAAGTTTCCGTGCTGCCCGACCGCTTGCGCAGCTTCGGTCTTACGCCGTCTGACTTGTTCCGCGCTTTGCAGGCAAACAACCAGAACACGGGCGGCAGCTATATGGAACGCGGTCAGCGGGCATTTTACATCCGCGCCGAGGGGCTGGCGCAAGGCATCGCCGATATTGAAAAAATCGTGGTTACGCGCAAAGGCAACCTGCCCGTGCTGGTGCGCGATGTAGCCAATGTGCAGCTGGGCTTTGCGCCGCGATTCGGGGCAATGACCAAAGACGGCAAGGGCGAAGTCGTAGGCGGCATTACGCTGATGCTCAAAGGCGCGAACTCTTCCGAAGCAATCGCCAAGGTAAAGGCGCGGGTGGCGCAGGTGCAGCAAATTATGCCCGAAGGCGTGCGGATAGAACCCTACTTAGACCGCAGCGTGCTGGTCAATAAAACCATTCGCACGGTGGCGCAAAATTTGGCGGAAGGCGGCTTGATTGTCGTGGCGGCGCTGGCGCTGATGCTGGGCAACCTGCGGGCGGGGCTGGTCGTCGCCTCCGTGATTCCGCTGTCGTTCCTGTTTGCGCTGGGAATGATGGATTTGTTCGGCGTCTCCGCCAACCTGATGAGCCTTGGCGCGATTGATTTCGGGCTGATTGTGGACGGGGCAATCATCATCGTAGAGGCGATGATGCACCGCCTGCACAGCAGCGGCTTGCCCGAACGCCTGACTGAGGAACAAATGGACGATGAGGTGATTCGTACCGCCGCTCAAATTCGCCGCTCCGCCGCTTTTGGCGAATTGATTATCTTGATGGTTTACCTGCCGATTCTGGCGCTGACAGGCATAGAGGGCAAAATGTTCAAGCCAATGGCGCAGACCGTGGGCTTTGCCATTTTCGGGGCGCTGCTGCTTTCGTTTACTTACGTGCCGATGGCTTCCGCGCTGTTTCTGTCCAAACATACGGTCAAAAAAGTTAATTTTTCTGACCGCATGATTGAGTGGCTGCACGGCTTCTACCGTTCGGCGCTTTTGCTGGTTTTGCGCCAAAAGGTTGTTTTTCTAACGCTGATTGTGGGAATATTCGCAGGCTGTTTGTGGTTGTTTTCGCGCATGGGCGGCGAGTTTATCCCAACGCTAGATGAGGGCGACCTTGCCTGTCAGCAGGTGGTTCCCGTAGGCACGTCGCTTTCCGAAAGCGTGCATACTTCATTGGAAATGCAGAAAATTCTGATGAAACATTTTCCCGACGAAGTAAAAACAATTGTCAGCAAGACGGGCGCGGCGGAAATTCCCACCGACCCAATGGGCGTGGAAGATTCGGATATTGCCATTGTGCTCCACCCCCGCGCGCAGTGGAAAAAGGCAAAAGAGCGCGAACAACTGGCAGAACTGATGAAAGCCAAATTGGGCGAATACATGCCTTGGGTAAACTATGAATTTACACAGCCCATTCAGTTGCGCTTCAACGAACTGATGACGGGCGTAAAAAGCGATGTGGCGATTAAAATTTTCGGCGAAGATTTGGATGTGCTGGCAGAGAAAGGCGCACAAGCCGCCCAACTCATCGCCAAAATTCAGGGCGCAGGCGATGTGCGCGTAGAACAAACCGAAGGAATGCCGCAGGTTGTGGTGCGCTACAAACGAGACAAAGTGGCGCAATACGGACTTTCCATTGAAGAGTTGAACCGCACCGTACAAATTGCCTTTGCAGGGCTTTCCGCAGGTACGGTTTACGAAGGCGAAAAGCGTTTTGATTTGGTAGCAAGGCTGCCGCAGGATATGCGCCACCAACTCAACGACATTGCCAACCTGTACGTAAACCTGCCCGACGGCAATCAGGTGTTGCTCAAAGAAGTGGCTGAAATTGTGGAAGAGCAGGGCGTTTCGCTTATCACCCGCGAAGACACGCGCCGCCGCATTGTAATTGGCGTAAACGTCCGCAACCGCGATGTGGAATCGTTCATTGGCGAGGTGGAAAAAACCCTGGCAAGCCGCCTCAAACTGCCGCCCGGGTATAGCGTTGTCTATGGCGGGCAGTTTGAAAACTTGCAGGCAGCCAAAGAACGCCTAAGCGTTGCCGTGCCGGTTGCGCTGGGGCTGATTCTGATATTGCTGTATTTCACTTTTTATTCTATCAGGCAGTCGCTGCTGATATTTTCCGCCGTTCCGCTGGCGGCTATTGGCGGCATTCTGGCGCTCTGGCTGCGCGATATGCCTTTCAGCATTTCGGCAGGCGTGGGCTTTATCGCGCTGTTTGGTGTGGCGGTGTTGAACGGCATCGTACTTATCGGGCAGTTCAATCGACTCAAAAAAGACGGCGTCAGCGATGTCCGAAGCCGCGTGTTGGAAGGCACACACATCCGTTTTCGCCCAATTCTGACCACAGCGCTGGTAGCCGCGCTGGGCTTTTTGCCTATGGCGACATCTTCACAAGCAGGCGCGGAAGTACAAAAACCGCTTGCCACAGTGGTAATTGGCGGATTGATAACCGCCTTGTTATTAACTTTACTGGTATTGCCTGTTCTGTATGAGTGGGAAGAAAAAAACAATCAATCTGACCATGCGTAACGCTATTTATTTACTGTTCCTGATGATGGGCTGTACCTCTCAGGAAACAACCGCTACCGAAGAAAAGCCCGCTAATGAACCGACTAACTCTGTTACTATCAGTCTGCAACAAGCTACGCAGGCAGGGCTTGTGTGGGATACGCTCAAACTGCGCAACATCGGTATAGCGGTAGCTGCCAACGGCACGCTGGAAGCGCCGCCTTCTGAAAATATTTCCATTACGGCAGTAATGGGCGGCATTGTCAAAAAAACCGACTTGCTGACAGGTATGTTTGTTAAAAAAGGCGACGTGCTGGCGGTCTTGGAACACCCCGACTATATCCGCTTGCAGCAGAGTTATCTGGAAGCCCGCAACCAACTAACCTATGCGGAAAAGGAACTGCGCCGTCAGGAAGAATTAGTGGCTGCTAACGCTACCGCCGCTCAAAAATTAGAAGCGGCGGAGAACGCCTACAACGCCGCCCGCATACAGGTGCGGGGGCTGAGCAGTCAGTTGGAAATGCTGGGCGTTGATATGGCTGCGCTTGACAAAGGCGACATACAAGCGCAAATTTCCATCAAATCGCCTATTAGCGGCAACGTTACCCAAGTGGGTATTAACACAGGTAAATTTGTGGCTGCCAATGAAATGCTTTGCAAAATCGTCAGTCAGGAACATTTGCATATAGTGCTCAAAGTTTTTGAGCGCGATGTGATGAAGGTGCGTGTGGGGCAGCCCGTAACCGTGCGCGTCATGGGAGCAGATAAGACCTACAACGCCAAAATTATTCTGGTAAACCACGCCTTTGACAATGCGACCAAAAGCGTGGAAGTACAGGCGCATTTTGACCGCGACGATAAGATGCTCAAACCCGGCATGTTTGTGGAGGCGCAGATCCACACCGACGATGTCCCTTCCGAATCGTTGCCTGATGATGCCCTCATCAACGAAAACGGCAAATGGTACGCTTTCGCATTGGCGGCTCAAACAGCCGACAAACTCACGTTCGGAAAAGTTTTGGTAGAAAAAACCGCTTCTGAAAATGGTTTTTCAGCCATTACCGTACCTGCCCAGTGGAAAGGCAAGCCTTTTGTGCAGTCGGGTGTGTACTACCTTACTTCTATTATGGGAAAGGAGAGTGAGTGATTTTGTCGTATCTTAGCGGGGTGAATTGAGCAGCCTCCAACGGTTGTTTGTGTCCCCACGAACGACCATTGGGTGAAAAGGTAGTGTATTTGTAGGCAATTATTTAGTTGCTTGTGAGCAGCGTGCAACGGGACACAAGCAACGGCGATGAGTGTGCTTCGCCGTCGTTTGTGTCCTAACAAACGACAACTATAGCATAGCATAAAATAGTAGCTCGTGGGGACACGAGCTACGGCATAGCAACGGCGATGAGTGTGCTTTGCCGTCGTTTGTGTCCTAACAAACGACAACTAGCATATCATAAAATAGTAGCCCGTGGGGACACGAGCTACGGCATAACCAAACCCGACAGGTTTTGGAAACCTGTCGGGTTTGTGGAAACATTCAAATACGATGTGGACAATATTTAAAAAAGAACTGAACAGCTTTTTTGGCTCGTTGGTTGGCTATTTGGTCATCAGCATTTTTCTGGTGGGCGTGTGGCTGTTTGTGTGGCTGTTTCCCGATACAAGCATCCTTAGCTATGGTTATGCAAGCATGGACGGATTTTTTAACACCGTTCCGTTCGTATTTCTGTTTTTAGTACCCGCAATTTGCATGAGAACCTTTGCCGAAGAAAAGCGCAACGGCACGCTGGAATGGCTCTTGACCAAACCTTTGAGCGATTTGGAAATTGTTTTGGCAAAATACCTAGCCGCATGGGCTTTAACAGGAATCGCGCTGCTGCCGACCTTGGTCTATTACTATTCCGTGTATGAATTGGGTTCGCCTAAGGGGAATATTGATACGGCGGCTGTTATTGGCTCTTACTTGGGGCTGTTCTTATTGGGCGGCGTTTTTGCCGCTATCGGCGTTTTTGCATCCTCACTGACGGATAGTCAGATAGTCGCATTTATTTTGGCGGTCTTCTTCTGCTTCTTTGCCTACTTTGGGCTAGGCGCAGTGGCTTCGCTGGATTTGTGGTCAGACAGCGCCGTTATTCTGGCGCAATTGGGGCTGGACTATCATTACAGCGCGCTGGGGCGCGGGCTGATAGATTCGCGCAACGTGCTCTACCTGCTAAGCGCCGCCTTTATGTTTAATTATTTGACGTGGCTGGTTTTGCGCAGCCGCAAATGGTAAGGTATGATTTTTGCGATGTGTTACCAACATTATTGCTTCTCTCTCTTTTTTTGGTAGCTGTTTTAACTTATTTTTTTTATGAAGGGAACAATTCACAACTGTTTGGGCGAAATGGTTCGCGCTAAATATGGCACAGAGGCGTGGCAAAAATGCCTGACTTATGCGGGTATGCCCTATAATCGCCGATTTTCTATGGTAGAAGATGTAGGCGAGATAGAATCCCTGCAATTGATTACATCATCAGCACAATCTCTGGGCGTGTCTTTGCAACAATTATTTGATGAGTTTGGCGAATATTGGTGTTGCACCTATGCGCCCGCTAAATATTCCTACTTCTATATCAAGTTCCGCAATGCAAAAGAAATGATTTTGCAGATGGATAGAGTACATGCCAATGTAGGCAGCAATTTTGCCAATGCAAAACCGCCCCGTTTTTTCTACAAATGGGAAGATGAAACACAAAAGCATCTGATTGTTACTTATCAGTCAGAACGTAATCTGATTGATTTGTATATCGCTCTTGCCAAAGGTGTCGGAAAGTATTTTAATGAGCCTTTGACATTAGAAAAACTATCTGAAAAACAAGTGCGGATTACTTTCGCATAAGCGTATAAAGAAGCAATTTTGTCAGACGGGCGAAACAGCTTCTTCTTATGGCTTCTAAAATTAAAACCTCTTATTTCTGCCAAAACTGTGGCTATCAATCGGCAAAATGGATGGGTAAATGTCCGTCTTGCCAACAGTGGAACACCTTTGCCGAAGAAATTATCGCCAAAGAAGATAAGGCTAAACCCGCCTGGCGCAGCGAAAGCAGGCAATCGGTTGCGCCTAAACCCAAACCCATTGCAGAGATAGACTATACCGAACAGCCGCGCCACATCACCCCCGATAAGGAACTGAACCGCGTACTGGGCGGAGGCATCGTACCGGGCAGCATCGTGCTGATTGGCGGCGAACCCGGCATCGGAAAGTCCACGCTATTGCTGCAAATTGCCTTGAACATGCCCCTGAAAGTGCTTTATATTTCGGGTGAAGAAAGCGAGCAGCAAATTAAGATGCGCGCCGAGCGGATTGAACTGCCCGAAAATAGCGCTATCAATACGGCAAGAAAAAGCGAGTGCTTCATCTTGACAGAAACCAATACGCAGCATATTTTCAAACACATCGAGCGGTTAGAACCCGAACTGCTGATTGTGGATTCCATTCAGACGCTGGCTACTTCGCACATTGAGTCGGCGGCGGGCAGCGTTTCGCAAGTGCGCGAATGTACCGCCGAACTGTTGCGCTATGCCAAAGAAAGCGGCACGCCTGTGATGCTCATTGGGCATATTACCAAAGAAGGTACGCTGGCTGGTCCCAAAGTGCTGGAACACATGGTGGACACCGTGCTGCAATTTGAAGGCGACCGCCATTTGACGTACCGCATTTTGCGCACCATCAAAAACCGCTTTGGTTCTACCTCCGAACTGGGCATTTATGAAATGCGCGCGAGCGGGCTGCGTGAAGTTGGGAATCCTTCGGAAATATTGCTTTCACAGCGCGATGACCACCTGAGCGGCATTAGCATCGGCACGACGCTGGAAGGCAACCGCCCATTGCTTATAGAAGTGCAATCGTTGGTGAGCGCCGCTACCTACGGAACGCCGCAACGCAGCAGCACCGGTTTTGATGCCAAACGCCTCAATATGTTGCTCGCAGTGCTGGAAAAGCGCGGTGGCTACAGGATTGGCTCGCAGGACGTGTTTCTGAATATCGCCGGTGGTTTCCGCGTAGAAGACCCTGCCATTGACCTTGCCGTGTGCCTTTCTATTGTCTCTTCGTATGAAGACATTGCTATTCCGCCGCATACCTGTTTTGCGGGCGAAGTCGGGCTGGGCGGCGAAATCCGCGCCGTCAGCCGCATAGAAAACCGCATCGCCGAAGCCGAAAAATTAGGCTTTCAACAGATTTTTATCTCCCGCTACAATACCAAAGGGCTGGAAATGAGCCGTTTCAAAATGAAAATCCATCCCGTTTCGCATGTAGGGGAAGTCATTCAACGACTTATAGCATAGCTTTAACAAAATTATTTCAACCCTTTTATTTGCAGTTAGTTAGCTTTTGGCTAACTTCGACATATTGCTTGTTGATACCGTTCAAAAACAGTTGAAGCCGTTGCCGTTGCTTGTGTCCCCACAAGCAACACACATTCATTAGTTGTTCGTAGGGATACGAACAACAGCAATTTTAGTATGTTGTTTGTTAATACCGTTCAAAAACAGTTGAAGCTATGAAACCCTGCGCACTATTTTGTTTGTTTTTTGTCGCTTTGCTGTGGATTCATTTGCCGTTGGAGGCGCAAAATCCATCTAAAAAAACTAAGTACACTGTTAAACGAGGAGATACAGTTACAGGTATCGCCCGCAAGTTCGGGATGAAGCCGCAGGAGGTGCTAACGCTGAACAACATCAAAAACCCCAACAGCATCCGCGAAGGGCAAGAAATTATCGTTATTGATAACCAGCAATTAGCCGCTGCGCCTGCCGTTCCTGTGGTGGCTGCCGCTGCTGCGCCTGCCAAAAGCACAACGGTGGAAACGGTTCGCTACCATGCGGTTACACAAGGCGAAACGCTGAGCAGCATTGCCCGCAACTACAACACCACAGTTGCGAACCTGATGCAGTGGAACAAACTTACGGCTGATAACACAGGCTTGAAACCCGGACAAAAACTTATCGTTGGCGACTTGAAAAACGAGATAAAATCAGACAATTTCCTGCCCGGCAAAGGCAGAATAGTCAACGAGCGCGGCATGGGCATGCTCATTAGCGGCGTAGATGCCAATATCAGCGTCGCGCTGCACCGTACCGCACCCGAAGGCAGTGTAATCCGCGTTTACAATGAAAGCACCAAACGCGCAGTTTTGGTCAAAGTTATCGGCAAAATCCCCAATGTAGATAGCGACAAAAAAGTCATTGTCAAACTTTCCAAAGGAGCATGCCGCGCACTGGGAACCATGAACGCCCGCTTTCCCGTAGAGGTGACTTACGAAAAGTAAGGCAAAGATCAGTAGATTTGTGTAAACCATAATTCCTACTGATGAATATCTTCCGCAAACGCTTCTGGTTAGTCGGTATTACAGGCGTGTTATTTTTAATGACTGCTGCGCCAATAATTATCATTCATTTCTATCAGGATAAAATCCGCGATTACATCGTAGCCGAGTTAGGCAGGCAGTTCAAAGGGCGCATTGAACTGGCGGGTTTTAAAGTAGCGCCTTTTGCCAATTTTCCCTACATATCGGTTGATTTGCAAGGCTTGCAATTCTTCGGCAGCGCCGCCGATACTGTTCCCATTTATCGCTTTCAGGATTTATACGTTGGCTTTGACGTAGCCTATCTGATGCGTGGCAAGCTGAACATCAAACAGTTACGTGCGGAAGAGGGCGAATTGAACATCGTTATTGCCGAAGACGGTAGCATCAACCTGCTAAAAGCCAAAAAATCAAAAGAAGAACAGGAAACAGCGGACAGCACTGACAACACGCTGAGTTTAGACCTGAAAAAAGTCCGCCTTTCGGAAATCCGCCTCAAAGTAGATGACCGCGAGAGTAATAAGTTCACCAACCTTACTATTGGCGATGCAACGGGTAGTTTTCGCTATGTGGAGCAAATCGTTGATTTCCGGGCAGATGCCATTGCCGAACTGACCGAATACACCAACGGCAAAACCACACTTTTCCGCAATAAGTATTTTGAAATCCACAACGACCTGAGCTATGACCTCACTCGCGACTTTCTGGACATACGACCGGGTAAACTGGCGCTCAAAAGCGGCGAACTGAACTTTGGCGGCACGATTGACTTTGCCAACGACATGGACTTAAACCTCCAATTTGATGGGCGCAAAGACAATTTTGACCTCTTTGTTTCGCTCGCGCCGGAGGCAGTAGTAGCGGCGATGGAGCAGTTCAGCACACGCGGCGATATTTACCTGAAAGCCAGCATTACGGGCAAATCGCTACATACTGCGCCACATATTGACGTGGAAATGGGCTGCGCCAACACCTTTTTTGCCCGCAAAGACACCAAACGCGATGTAATCCGCGATTTGGCATTCAAAGGATTCTTCAACACGGGCAAGGATAACACCCTGCAAACGTCGGTTTTCTATCTGGAAAGCCTCTACGGTGCGCCTGAAAACAGCTTCATTAAAGGCACTTTGCGCGTGGAAAATTTTGAAAATCCACTGATTAACATGGATTTTCACGCCGATATAGACCTGCGCTATCTCCCCGATTTCATTCCTACGGGTGCTTTGCAGCGCAGCAGCGGCAAGGTAAAAATGGATATTACCTTGCAGGAATATGTAACGCCCGATAATGTGCTGGAAGTTGCCAGCCAGTTGCAAGACGGCACAGCCAGCCGCATTGCTTTTGAGAACGTCAGCCTCAAACTCAAAGATTATCCCAACGCGATTGAGAGTATCAACGGCAATATCACATTGGAAGGCGATCACCTGAAAACCAAGCAATTACGCGCCAAAATAGGCGACAGCGATATGGAATTTTCATTAGATTTGGACAACCTGCTGCACTTTTTACATGGCGACGATGTTCCCGTAGCATTTAGCCTAAAAGCCGATGCCCGCAAGTTGGTGCCGGGGCAGTTGGTGCCGCTTGATAAGCGCCCTGCCTTGGACAGCGTTTTCGCCGCAGTCTGGCGCGACGAAATTTATGACTTTCACGCCGAGTTGGACATCAGAACCACTTCGCGCACGTTAGACACCTTCCACTACCTGCCTACGCTGGCGGTGGATTTCCACGATTTCCGCTTCCGCTCTAAGCTGTACCCCAACGAGATCAAAGAAATCAGAGGCGTTTTTGACATCAACGACCAACACATCCGCCTGAAAGATTTTATTTTCCATGCAGGCGAAAGCCGTATGTATGCCACTGCCGAAGTCGCGCCCGTTGCACCGTTGCGTGTGCCTTCGCGCAAAGAGTGGGTCAATTTTACGGCAGATGTTCAAAGTCCCTATTTTGATGTGAAAAAATTGGTTTCCTACGACGGCAAATGCCTGCTCAACGACCAGATTGAGCGCGAAGAAATCCATAAATTGGACTTTAAAGGCAGCGGGCGTTTCTGGGCAAACGTATTCAAGGAAACGGGCTTTGTTTCCGAACTGAATATTGACCGCCTGCTGTTCCGCATCAACGAACTGCCGAAGGTGGAGCGCGTGTCGGGCAAAATCACCACCGATACGCTGGGTAGTATCCAAATCAAGAACTTTACCGCCTCTGTCGGCAAAACCGACATTCGCACCACGCTCAATTTGCTGCATTTTCTGGACAATGACCTGAAAAACAAGCAGATTAAAGGCTCATTTGAAGCCAATTTGATTGATACGGACGAGTTGACGGGCTATAAAGAAGCTGCCACAAGGAGTTCATCGGCGAATACTGCCGCTGCAGCCACTCCTGCCAAAAACAAATACGAAGACAGCCTGAATATATTTGCCTTTGAATTTCCGACGATGAGTCTGGATGTAAAAATCAGCAAGTTTATCCATCACAAATACCTGATTCAGAACATCAAAGGGCGCGTCCGCACGACTCCGCAAGGCTATGCCTATTTAGACAGTATGCGATTTGACGCTGCCGATGGGCAACTAATGGTACATGGCTACTTCAACGGCTCCAACGCAAAGGATGTGTACCTGACAGGCGACCTACGCATGGATCGCATCAACCTGAACAAGCTCTTGTATAAATTTGATAACTTCGGGCAGGAGTACTTAGTAAGCGAAAACCTACGCGGCATCCTGAGCGGAACGGTCAACACCACCGCCCGTATGCACCCCGATTTTACGGTTGATGTATCTAAAACACGGGCGCGTGCCGAGCTGACCGTACAAAACGGCAGGCTGTTGCGCTTTGCTCCGCTGCGTGCGATGGCGACTTTCATGGGCGAGCGCAATTTGGAAGATATTGCCTTTGGCGAACTGACCAACACGCTGGAAATCAAAGACGGAAACGTGCATATCCCTGCCATGAAGTTGGCTTCTACCATTGGCTACATGTACATCAGCGGCAAACAAAACTTTGATGACCAGTTGCAAATGGACTACGAAATCCGCCTGCCGTTGAGTTTGGTCAAAGAGGCTTCATGGAATTTTATGAAAAGCCGCCTGTTTGGCAGAGGCAGAAGAGCTGCGGCAGCAGCTAATGACAGCGAGGCAACCGCCGCAAATGTGGATGAAATTCCTTCGGACGAAGAATTGGTAGAAGAAGAGCGCGAAATCATAGACAGCCAGCGCGGACTAATTCGCCGCTATATCAACGTGCGCGTTGCCGGAACTACTTCCGACTTCAAAATCAATCTGGGCAGAAGGCGAAGGTAAAACTTATTCCCTTCTAATTCACTGATAGGGCGCATATTTTGTGGTATCTGTCCGCCTATGCGTTTCTTTTAGCTAAAAGCGCACTGCCAAATCCATAGTAACCCAGTTATGCACAAGCGCACCGCGAAATTCAGGCGTGGCAAAAGTGTGATGCAGCCCGATGCCAAATTTGCTGTGTGCAATCATAAAGCCGCTTTTCAGCAGTCCTATCGCGCGGTTGATGGGTTGTTGCAAGCGTTCAACGCTATTTTGCAACCCAAAATAGCCGCCCTGCAAAGTAGCGTCATAGGCGCGCAGCATTACTTGTGGATTGATGAACACATACGCCTGCAAACCCTCGCCCGGGCGATTTTTGGAAGCCAGCAGCCAGTATTCGGTAAAGGGAATCAATTGCCCGATGCGGTAGTGCAGCCCCGCGCCTGCCTCTACGCGCAGCAAGCCCACCGAGCCGATTGCTTGCCAGCGCAACTCCGAGCTTTTGCGCATCCGCAGCGCCTTTTCCAGCAGGTAGTTGCCCTGTACAAAAACGGCAGTTCCCAGTTGGTTTCCCCAGCCCTGCACCTGTACGGCAGGCATAATCTCGTGAAAGGCTTTCTGTACTGCTTCGCCGAACGAAGGTCTGCCCATTACTCCCGCTTGTATGGAAACTGTTTCCCGCAACTGATTCTCTGCATCAACGACAACGCGAAAAACGCCGACTGAAAGATGCCCAGCGTAGGGTCGGTCGTTGGGCAACGGTTCAAGGCTTTTCAGGTCGTTGGGCGTGAAAATATGCTGCTGTATAGTTATGCCTTGCCATGCAAGTACTACTCTCTTGCTGAAAGGTGTCAGTTTTTGCAGCGGCAACCGGTTAAAAACAGGAGCTGCATAGGCAAATTGCAAGCCGCTGGTATAGTAGCGGTCGGTTTGGAAAAACACATCATTAGCAGCGCTGAAATGCAGGTAGTGGTCGTTGGCTTGTGCAAATACGCCCCGAGCAGCCAGCAATAACCCCATCAGGCAAACGTACAGTTTCATGCCCCCAAATGTGGCGTTAATGATGCGCTTTGTCAATTTCTTTCCCGCAGTGCGGGCAAATATGCGGCTTCTTTTTGTTGCGCTTGCTCAGTTCTTCCGAAAAGCCCGATGCCAGCAAACCGGCAGGCAATGCAAAAAGTCCCACGCCGATAATGGCAATCATGCCGCCCAGAAATTTGCCAAGCCCTGTAATCGGGTAAATATCGCCATAGCCAACGGTGGTCAGCGTAGCAATTCCCCACCACATGGTCTTTAGAATGCTGGCAAACTGCTCGGGCTGTGCATCGTTCTCCACGTAGTACATCAGCGCAGAGGTAATCAGCAACATGAAAAACATCAGAATCGTAGAGACAGCCAGTTCCTCTTTCCGGTCTTTGAAAACATTGGTTATCAGCGTCAAAGCCTTTACATAACGCACAATTTTGAAGATACGGAAAATGCGCAACACACGCAGGATACGCAACATGCGCAAGTCCAAACCTGTAAATGCCAGATAAAACGGCATTACAGACAGCAAATCAATAATGGCTATCGGATGCAATGCATAGCGCAGGTTGCCCCTGAAAGGTTGGCGATAGGCAGGATTTTCGTTGGCAGTCCAAAGGCGCAGGACGTATTCTACCGAAAAAATCACAACAGAGATCAACTCAAAATCATCAAAAAATGCCTGATAAGGCTCACCTATGGACGGCTCGGACTCTAACACAATGGCTACGACATTAGCTATAATCAACGTGAGCAGCAAAACGTTGAGTACGCGTCCGGCTTTCCCTACTCCCGATAACAGGTCATATACATATTTTCTCATAGCCATCGGCACATCATGAAGGGCGTGTTACATTTTCATAACTGATTGCAAGGTAAAAAATCCAAAGACTTCTGACAACAGCATAGGCAACGAAAAACCCTTAACAAGCGGGCTGTCAAGGGTTCGTTCATTACACTTTGCGCAAAATGTAAGTGGAAAGCGGAGACTTGATTAGGCTTTTTTTGCTGCAAATGAGGCTTTGATAGCTTCAATATCTACATTCTTAATCGTAGGCAGCTTGGTAAGCAACTTAATATTTGCTATGCGCTGGTTAGCAGCGTTTGAGTTGCGTCTGTCTTTCCGCTTCAATCTGGTAATGCCCATGGTTGTAACGATTTAAATGAGGCGCAAATGTAGCTCATTTTTGGCTTTCCGCGTATTTTTGAGCGATTTTTTTACATCACATCCCTGTTCATATGTCTGTTTTTCGCTTTGGTGAAGATACCCTTACCCCTTCTATTGCCCTACAAATCGCAAGGGGAAACTGCAAAGGCATCGTTTCCGATACTGTCAGGCAGAAAATTGAAGCCAGCCGCGCCGCCGTGGACAGCATGGTAGCTGCAGAAAAAGTGATTTACGGCATCAATACGGGTTTCGGTCCGCTTTGCACGACCATTATTTCACCTGAGCAAACAGCGCTGTTGCAATTCAACCTCCTGCGCAGCCACAGCGTTGGCGTAGGCAAGCCCATTGCCGATGATATTGCCAAACTGATGCTCATTCTGAAAGTGCATTCGCTTGCGATGGGCTTTTCAGGGATTTCCATGCAGGTAATTGAGCGCATTTTGCTGCACATAGAACAGGACGCAATTCCATTAGTACCCGCGCAGGGTTCTGTAGGCGCTTCGGGCGATTTGGCTCCGCTGGCGCATCTTTTTTTGCCGTTGGTCGGGCTGGGGCATGTCAGTTGGCAGAACAAAACGTTGCCTGCCGAAGCGTGGCTGCAACTCATGCAACTGCCGCCCGTACAGCTCCAAGCCAAAGAAGGACTCGCGCTGATTAACGGCACGCAGTTTATTGCCGCACACGCCGTCAAAGTGGTAGAAAAACTGCACAACTGCTTGGAAAGCGCCGATATTGTCGGTGCGATGACGCTGGAGGGCGTGCTTGGCTCGGTCAGCCCTTTTGATGAAAAACTGCACCGCATCCGACCCTTCGTGGGAACGCAGCACGTAGCTTTTCGCCTTCGTACCCTGCTCAAAGATTCGCCGATGGTTGCCTCACACGCCAACTGCGGGCGCGTGCAAGACCCTTATTCTATCCGCTGTATGCCGCAGGTGCATGGTGCTTCGCGTAACGCGTGGTTACATCTGAAAGAAATGGTCATCACAGAAATCAATTCCGTAACCGACAATCCTATTATTCTGGACAACGAACGAGCTATCAGCGGCGGCAATTTTCACGGGCAACCGCTGGCGCTGCCGTTAGACTACGCTACACTGGCTGCTGCCGAATTAGGCAATATTTCCGACCGCCGCACCTATTTGCTGCTGGAAGGCCCCGCTGGGCTGCCTGTGCTGCTCATGCGCAATACAGGCATCAACTCGGGCTTTATGATTCCGCAGTACACCTCCGCCGCGTTGGTCAGCGAAAACAAATCGCTGTGCTTCCCGGCAAGCGCCGACAGCATCCCCACCTCGCTGGGACAGGAAGACCACGTCAGCATGGGCAGCATCAGCGGACGCAAAGCGCTGCAAGTGATTGACAATCTGGAAAATATTTTGGCGATAGAGTTACTCTGCGCCGCACAAGCCGTTGATTTCCGCCGTCCGCTGCACTCTACGCCGCTGCTGGAAGCCTGCCACAACTTAGTGCGCAGCCGAATAGACCACGCCGAAAGCGACCGCCTTTTCTATAACGATATTTTGCAGGCACAGGAAATTATTCGGGAGCAGTTGCTGCCCCAAACTGTTGCGCAGGCTGCCGAAGCGCATCAAATGAGTTTGGAAAGCCCTTGGGAAGAGTTTTTTGGGTTTTGATTATCCCAACTTTTGCGAAGGCTGATTTTGCGGATTTCGCAAATTAATGCAGCTTTTTGATTGTTTTTTAATCGGGAAAGAAGCATTACATGAAAATCCGCGTGCATCTGCGCCATCTGCTTACACAGGTGTTTCTAAAACTCAGCGCTGGCGCACATACCACGCCCAGAAAATGAGCAGCGGATGAATGACCAGCATGCGCACCCAAGAGATCCACGGAGGGACACAAAGCCCCGTCTCTATGCAAGATCCAAGCTGGATAAAATAGATATGAGAAGGAATAAAGGCAATGAGCAATGCTATGATACCCCACGAAGCCCATTTTCTAGTTGGCGCTGTGAGTAGTCCAATTCCAAGCAATATTTCGGCAATGCCCGCCAATAAATTGATAGTGTAGGGATAGGGCAGATAATCCGGAATCAGCGGGTAGTAAAACTCAGGCATGACAAAGTGATTCAGTCCGGCCAGCACAAAAAAAGCAGCCAACAAATTACGCGCAATGTATCGCCGATTATCGTCCCATTCATTTGTCATGTGCTAAATCTAATACGAAATCGCCACAACACGCATTTTTTTTTGCTCTTTTTTTGTATCATAATAGAAACGCTTATCTTTGAAAAGCTAACCCAAAACATGAATTAGGAAAGTGGAAGAATTCAAAGACAACGGTGAAATTTACTCACAACGCATCAGAGCAGGTAAGCGTACGTATTTTTTTGACATCAAATCTACTCGTAGCAATGATTACTACATTACCATCACCGAAAGCAAAAAGCGAGTTACACCCGATGGGTTCGTTTTTGACAAACACAAGATATTCCTCTACAAAGAGGACTTTTTCAAATTTGCCGAGGCGCTGAACCAAGCCATCGAGCATATCAAAACTGATCTGATGCCCGAAGTTGATTTTAGTCAGTTTGAGCAAACAGAAATAGAAGAATCGCTGAATGGTTTGTCAGAAGACAGCTTGAAGTGGGACTAAATTGTTAGTAATTAATACAAGTACAACAGCGCGGCATTTTGTTATTGTGCCGCGACTGTATTTTTTTGCAAAAAATTCAGCGCAGTGTCCGATTCACTCATCATTATCCCAACCTACAACGAACTTGAAAATATCGAGCCTATGATTCGCGCAGTCATGGGCTTATCTTTTTTACCTGACTTGCTCATCGTAGACGACGGTTCGCCGGACGGCACAGCTAACAAAGTAAAAGAATTGCAGGAAGAGTTTCCGAGCAGGCTGCACTTAGAGCAACGCAAGGAAAAATTGGGTTTGGGAACTGCTTATATTCATGGTTTTCGCTATGCACTTGCAAGGCATTATGAATATATTTTTGAAATGGATGCTGATTTTTCGCACAATCCTGAAGATTTACCACGCCTCTACAGCGCCTGCGCCGACGAAGGCTATGACCTTGCCATTGGTTCACGCTACATCAACGGCGTAACAGTGATCAACTGGCCCATCGGACGCGTGCTAATGTCCTATTTTGCCAGCACCTACGTGCGTCTAATTACGGGTATGAGTATCATGGACACAACAGCAGGATTCAAGTGCTATCGCCGCAGTGTACTTGCCAATATAGATCTGGATAAAATCAGGTTCATCGGCTATGCCTTCCAGATCGAGATGAAATTTAATACATGGAAGTTAGGCTTCAAGATCAAAGAAGTGCCGATTATTTTCAAAGACCGCGAGAAGGGCGTTTCCAAAATGTCCAGCAAAATATTTAAAGAGGCTTTTCTGGGCGTATTGCAAATCAAAATCAACAGTTGGTTTCGCACCTATCATCGAAAATCATAACACTACGGCACAACATTCGCCCGAATCAGCAGACGCTCTATCTCATTTTTGGCATTGGACAAAACGGTAACAATTTTGTTTTGCGGCCCCATGCGGTCGGCAGCGTTGAACTGTACGACAATCGTCCCTTTTTCGCCGGGTAGAATTGGCTGACGCGGCCAGTTAATAACGGTACAGCCACAGGTCACGCGCACATCAGCCAGCACAAGCGGCGCGCTGCCCATATTGACAAACTCAAAAGGGTGGGTTACAATTTTACCGACTTTAACATCCCCAAAATTGTGTTCGCGGCTTGTAAAGATGAGCTGCGAAGTCTTATCTGTAGGTGTTGCAGCATTATTTTGCTCAGACTGAGCGAACGCTGCCACACTAAAAAACAAGGCGATCAGCAGATTTATACAGTTTTTCATCTAATTTAGGCTAATGCTGTTGCAAGGCAACAAATATCAGGCAAATAAAGTGCGAAAAACATGGATACCGGTAATTATCTCACGCGATTTTTTATTGATTATCAACGAGCAAGCCATACCCAACTCAGCCGCGAACAGTTTATTACCCTGCTAACCTTTTTCCCTACGCTGCTGGTGGTGGGCGCTGATGAGCGTATTGACAACGAGGAATGGATTTTTGTTGAGCATATTGCCAAAGCGATGGCTGATACTTTCCGTGAGGAATTTCCCGACGATGATGCCCGTTTGCAACTGAAAGAACGCTTTCTCGCCGACTTAAAATTTCTCACAGCGCACATGCAGGTGTGGAAAGAACCGTTCTTGCAAACTCTTCAAAAGTATTTGCAGGAACTGCCCGATATAGCCGATCAGGTGTTGGATGTGCTTTATCTTTTTGCCGATGCCTCTGAAGCAATATCCGAACAGGAAGCGCGTGTTATTAACGACATCCGCAAACAGTTAGGCATTTAGTGAATCGGCAAAACGGATACCTTTTGCCTTCGCTTCAGCATAAATCGGCTCTCCCAAATGTCCCAAGCCTGTTACATCGCTCATGCAATCGGTCAGCACAATCATTTTTTGCGCCAGCGCGGGAGCATAATCCATCGCCTGTTTGAGGCTTGTTGCTACACAATGCGACTTTGCCTCTCCTGCCAAATACACATTGTCGTATTGCATCAAGTCGTTAATCAATTGGATATTTAATTGTGTTTCGGGTCGGTCTGCCACAGGAATTTGAGCCTGAAAAATGCCGAAATGCTCTGTTAGCGGATAAGCGCCTTTCTCAATGGTTCGGTATTGTTTTCCGCTTGCCGCCCAGAAGCGAAGCGCCTCCATCAGGGTATCGTCTATCGCGCCGCCTTTAGCGTGCATCAAACAATGTTCTGGCCAGATAAAGTGCGGAAACTGTCCTTGTGCTTCCAAATCGGTCAGGTATTGTATTGCCTTTTCAGGTTCAAATTGAGCAATCCACTGGCCTGCTTCTACTTCGGCCAAGGTAATTTGGGTAAATGGCGGCGGCGGATTGCCCTGCCTGTCGCGCCAGAAGTTGGGATGCGAAATATCATTGACCGAATGGCTGTCTATCGTTACAAAAATTTGCGATAGCTCGTCGCTTTTGCGGGCAATAAACCGACTTAGCCTTTGCATGTCTTCCACCGCGCCGGGTACAAACAGCGCACCTTGCGGGTTGCAAAAATCGTATTGCGGGTCAATAATCAGTAGGGCATTGTTCGCTTTCATGAGTATGAGAATTTAGTGTTTGCAATACATAACGTATTTTTTACACTAAGTTTATGTCAATCGCTTAATGTTTGCGCCCAGTTCATTGAGGCGTTTGTCAATGTGCTGATAGCCGCGGTCAATCTGTTCGGCATTGTGGATGAGGCTTGTGCCTTGCGCCGAGAGCGCCGCAATGAGCAGCGAAACTCCCGCGCGGATGTCAGGCGAAGTCATTTGAATACCCCGCAGCGGATACTTTCTGTCTAAGCCAATCACCGTAGCGCGGTGCGGGTCGCAAAGGATAATCTGCGCACCCATGTCAATCAGTTTATCCACAAAAAACAGGCGGCTTTCAAACATTTTTTGGTGAATCAGTACCGTTCCTTTGGCTTGCGTAGCTGTAACCAACACAACGCTCAACAGGTCAGGCGTAAAACCCGGCCACGGCGCATCGGCAATAGTCAGGATAGAGCCATCAATAAATTTATCAATATGGTAATGTTTCTGGGCTGGAATGTGGATGTCGTCATTGACAAAAACCATTTGAATGCCCAAGCGCTGAAATACGGTCGGAATTAGCCCCAACATGTCCACACGGGCATTTTTAATGGTAATTTCAGAAGCGGTCATGGCGGCCATGCCGATGAAGCTGCCGATTTCAATCATATCGGGCAGGATGGTGTGTTCTGTTCCGTCGAGGCTTTCCACGCCGTCAATTGTCAGCAGGTTAGAACCAACGCCCGATATTTTTGCGCCCATGCGGTTGAGCATCGCGCAAAGCTGTTGCAAGTAAGGCTCACATGCTGCATTGTAAATCGTTGTTCTGCCTTTAGCAAGTGCGGCGGTCATCACCACGTTGGCTGTGCCTGTTACCGAAGCCTCATCCAATAGAATGTAAGCCCCTTTGAGTTGCGTGGCATCAATATGATAAAAGTTGTCGTCGGCATCGTAATTGAAGCGCGCGCCGAGCTTTTCAAAGCCGAGGAAGTGCGTGTCCAGCCTGCGCCGCCCAATTTTGTCTCCTCCGGGTTTAGGTATCTTGCTTTTGCCGAAACGCGCCAGCAACGGGCCGAGAATCATAATGGAGCCGCGCAAAGCAGCCCCTTTTTTGCGAAATTCGTCGCTTTCCAAATAATCAATGTTCACATTTTTAGCCGTGAATCGGTAGCTCCTGCCCGCCGGCTGTTCGCCAATAAATTCTACTTCCACGCCTAAATCAATCAGCAGTTCAATCAATTTATTTACATCCAAAATATCGGGAATATGGTGGACGGTTACAGGTTGGGGAGTGAGCAATACTGCACACAAGATTTGTAAGGCTTCATTCTTTGCGCCTTGCGGAACGATTTGACCCTTTAGTTGAGCGCCGCCGCTTACTTCAAAAGTTGCCATTTATGATGATGTTGTTGTCTGTCAAATTATTTTTCTCCGCGCCAATTCGTGTGATGTGTCTCACATCTGCTTTTTGGGAATTAACCATGATTACAATGCGCAAAAATCGGTAAAAGTAAGCAAGTGTTCCGATGAATTGGGGTAAATTAGAAACAAAAAACGATGGCATATGAAAACAGTTCTTCTACTAACGCTCATCATATTTTTACAGCCTGTAACAGTTGTTGCGCAGTTGCTCTCCAAAAAACCAGATGCTAAAATCAACCTACAGCCACAAGTTACTTTTCAAACCATTGAGAACATCAGCGGCAATTATTGTCAAGTAAATTACAGAGATAAAGCCGAAGACGCGGTAGGTCAGTTTATGCTCAACAGACTTAAACCTACTAATATCCGCTTTGCCATCCCCATCAAGCAATGGGAGCCTCAAAACGATAACCGGTCGGCTTCTGAAATTTATTGGCCCGGATTCAAAGATGTCGGCGTTACCGAGTCGCTGTTTCGGATGCTCAAAAGCATGAAAAAACAACACGGCGTTAAAACCTTCACCGGCAGCATTTGGGACTTACCCGATTGGATGGTTAGCAATCCGGCGGATAAACAACAACGCAGAGTTAAACCTGAGATGTATGCCGAAGTTGCCGAAAGCATCGGCACATTTTTGCGCCATGCCAAAGGCAAATATGGCGTTGAAATTAACTACATTTCTTTTAACGAAGCCGATGGAGGGTATCAGATGCTGTTTTCTGCCCAAGAGATGATAGCCTTTATCAAAGTCGCCATGCCTATCATTGAAAAAATAGGCGTTTCGGTAAAATTCTTGACAGGCGATGTTCACAGAACCGATGCCGCCGTGCCTTATGCAAGCGAATTATTGGCTGATGAAAGCATCCGAAAATACTTAGGACCAATTTCATATCACAGTTGGTGGTCTGATACGCTTGCAGATACTGAATTTGAAAAAATTGCCAGCTTAGCCAAACAATATAATTTACCTGTTTGGTGTTCCGAAGTAGGCTACGATGCCTTTTTGTGGAAAACGCCTGAGGCGTTCCCCACTTGGCTCAATGCTTGGGAGATTGCTAAAATTTATCACCGCATATTGCGATACAGTGGCGCAGTAGTTACTCACTATTGGACTTTTCAAGACAACTTTCCGATGGTTTCCGCCGATACGCTTACCGCCTATCCCATTTTTCAGTACACAGAACGCCTAATTAAATATTTCAAACCCGGCATAATCATTATTGATGCCACTACGAACGACCCTGATTTGTGGGTGTTGGCAGGAAAAGACACCAAAGGTAAAATTTGCATGCAAGTTTTGAATATTTCCAATTGGTCTAAAGAGGTGGAAATAGGTAACTGGAAAGCCAAAGAAGCGGCCGCAACTCTCTCTTCGGCTGCTGCTTCATCTTTTGATACGCAAACTGTTAAGGTAAAATCAGACAAATTTAGGATGAACTTGCCGTCTCGCAGCATCACTTTTTTAGCCATGCCTTAGAAAATGCTCGGCTTGCATAATATTTTTCACCAAATCCTTTGTGCGAAAGATGCATATCATTAGATTTGCATGAACACCTAATTCAGACACCTCAAACCGGTAATTATGGACGCATATATCATAGCAGGCTATCGTACAGCCGTAGGAAAGGCCAGTCGCGGCGGTTTTCGTTTTACCCGTCCCGATGATTTGGCAGCTGATGTAATTAAGCATCTGGTCGCTTCTATACCCAATTTTGACGCTTCACGCGTAGATGACCTCATCGTAGGCAACGCCGTGCCAGAGGCAGAACAGGGCATGCAGATGGCGCGCATGATTTCGCTGCTGTCGCTGCCTATCAACGTGCCGGGCGTTACCATCAATCGTTACTGTGGTTCAGGCGTGGAAGCTATCGCTATGGCGACGGCTAAAATCAAAGCCGGTCATGCGGATTGCATCATCGCCGGCGGGACAGAGTCCATGTCGCTGGTGCCTACTACCGGTTGGAAAACCGCTCTGAACTGGAAAATTGCCGAAAAAAATCCTGAATACTACTTAGGTATGGGACTCACCGCCGAGCAAGTGGCCCAAGATTTCAAAATCACTCGCGAAAAGGCCGATGAGTTCTCTTATTATTCCCATCAAAAAGCAATTGCCGCTATTCAGGCAGGCAAATTCAAAGATGAAATAGTACCGATAACTGTTGTAGAAAATTACGTAGCCGAAAGCGGCAAGAAGAAACAACGCCAGTTTGTGGTAGATACCGATGAAGGCCCTCGCGCCGATACCTCTATGGAGGCGCTTGCTAAACTAAAACCGGCCTTTGCAATGGGCGGACAGGTAACAGCCGGTAACTCCTCGCAAACTTCCGACGGAGCAGCTTTTGTGATGGTTATGTCGGAGCGCATGATGAACGAACTCGGATTGAAACCCATTGCTCGCATGATAGCTTATGCTGCCGAAGGTGTAAACCCTCGCATCATGGGCATTGGCCCTGTAGCCGCCGTTCCTAAGGCTTTAAAACAGGCAAGTTTGAAGTTGAGCGATATTCAATTAATTGAACTCAATGAAGCATTTGCTGCGCAAACACTGGCAGTTATGCAGGAATTGGACTTGAATCCTGACATTACCAATGTTAATGGCGGTGCCATAGCACTGGGACACCCACTTGGCTGCACAGGCACCAAATTGTCCATCCAGTTGTTCAACGAGATGCGTCGCCGTAATCTGAAATATGGTATGGTAACAGCCTGCGTAGGCGGCGGACAAGGCGTAGCAGGCATTTATGAGTTGCTCAATTAACGGCATAAATTCTGTTCTTCTGATAAAATAGCCCCTGTATCGCTCAAAAATACGGGGGCTGTTTATTTCAAGCGGTCAGCCACTTTCGGATTCCATCGCAAGGTATTGATGATATGCACCATATCTTGTGTCGTATAGCGAATCAATGGCGCTAATGAATCATTTTTTTGAGAAGTAGGAAAATAGAGCGACGTTCTGAAAAAATGCTTCACCGAATCAGTTACGTAAAACTGAAAGGTAGTAGGTACGTCGCCTTCCAACTGATACATGACCGCTGTCATGCCATTAGGCGTTTTGGTAATAATTTCTTCAATAGACTCGGCGCG
The DNA here is from genome assembly GCF_053489755.1 of Rhodoflexus sp. Classification (NCBI taxonomy): domain Bacteria; kingdom Pseudomonadati; phylum Bacteroidota; class Cytophagia; order Cytophagales; family Thermoflexibacteraceae; genus Rhodoflexus; species Rhodoflexus sp. Next base: position 19,706 of record NZ_JBRCHD010000035.1, on the reverse strand, counting down.
AATGTTGTGTTTCTGTGCCAGTTTATAGCAATCGTTTACATAGTCGCGCAAATCTTTCGGCTCGCGGATACGCTTGTACGATACATCAATGTTAGCCGTCAGTTCAGGGTAGTAAATTTCCATCCAGAAACGCTCTGCCATAAACGAAGTGTCGTTCATTAATTTTGCATGGGCAGAATATTCGAAAATATAGGGTAGTGAATCGGGGGTGAGTACGTATTGGTGGGGTGGCAGTTCAATATAGTGAAAACCCTTAGGTTTAGGCTTAAAATCCTGTTCTTGCTGGCAAGCACCAAACACCCACATACACAGCAAGCTAAATACTACTGATCTGTGCTTCTTTTTTGATGAATACTCTGACATTTTTTATGCGCTTTTTATCTACAGACATTACCGTAAAAATGAAATTCTTAAACCGTTTTTTCTCTCCTACGCGCGGCATTCGAGCAAAAAGCTCCAGCAATAAGCCTCCAAGCGATTCACTATCGCCGCGTACTTCATCAAAGATATCTGCATCTACATCCATCAGACGGCAAAAATCAATTAGCAATGTACGCCCTTCAAAGAAATAGGTGTTATCATCTACTTTCTTGTAAGTAACATCTAATGTATCAAACTCATCGTTGATATCGCCTACAATTTCTTCTATGATGTCCTCCAGTGTGATAAGTCCCGCTGTGCCGCCGTATTCATCTACTACAATAGCCATGTGGACGCGCCGTGCCTGAAAATCTTTCATCAATTGGTCAATGCGCTTATTTTCGGGAATAAAAAAAACATCGCGTCGTACCAGTTGCTGCCAGCCGAAGTCGTCATCTCGGTCTATGTGTTGCAGCATATCCTTCACATACAAAATACCCTCGATTTTATCAATCGTCTCTCTGTACACGGGCAGGCGGGAATAACCCATTTCATTGACGTAGGCGAGTAACTCGTGAAATTTCCAGTCTATATCGGCAGCGCAGATATCTATGCGCATCTGCATGATCTGCCGCACGGTAATCGTACTGAAATTAACGATACCTTTCAGTATTTCTTTCTGCTCGTCGCTGGTTTGATCTGAAGTAGTAGTGATCTCAAGTGCCTCATTCAACTCTGCAATGGATACGTCGTAGCCTCTATTTTTGATACGCTCCTCTACCAATCGGCTCATTTGAAGCAAGAGAGCAGACAAAGGACTAAAAATTTTGCTGAGCCACAAGATTGGTGTAGCTGTTAGGATTGCGAAACTAAGCGCCCGCTGATTTGCATACACTTTAGGAATTACCTCGCCAAAAAAAACGATCATAAAAGTAACTACCAGCGTTAAGACAGAAACCGCAAGTGCTGCATCGGGGCCGCCCTTGCCTATAATATCCATCATCATATAAGTAGAGAGCGTAACCATGCTGATATTTACTAAGTTGTTCAATATCAGCACAGTAGCCAGCAGTTTGCGCGGATCGCTCAGCAAAATTGCAATATCGCGCTCGGCTTGTAATTCGCTGTTGCGGCAGGCAGAAAGTTGCTGCGGTTTGAGCGAAAAAAATGCGACTTCAGAGCCTGAGATGAGAGCAGAACAAACTAAAAGAAGGCATAAGATTATGCCTTCCACAGAGTACATAAGCCACACAGAACCTGTCGCTACCAATGGCATCTGGTCAAACAAATCGGATATTGTTTCCAAAGCGGCGCTAAGCTATCTAAAACTAAAACGGTAGTTCGTCTTCTGTTGATGAACTATCAGTTTTGATCGCGGCAGCAGATTTCATTGGTGTCTCTTTGGGCTGCGTTTTGTATGCAGATGGCTCTTCAGGCAGTGGTATTTCGCCACGCCCGCCACTTGTCTCGTTGCGACTCGTCAGAATCTGCATGGTATTTCCCACGATTTCGGTAATGTATTTTTTTATACCATCCTGCTCGTATTCGCGTGTAGTAATTTTACCTTCTAAATATATCCGCATTCCTTTCTTGAGATACTTTTCTGCCACTTCTGCCAAACCTCTCCACAGGACAATATTGTGCCACTCGGTCTTATCAATTCGCTCGCCGTTGTCGTCCTTGTAAGACTCGGAAGTAGCCAGTGAGAAAGTTGCTACAGGAATCCCATTTGCAGTATGTCTCACAACAGGATCTTTGCCCAAATTACCTATGAGGATAGCCTTATTGATCATATGTTTTGCTGTCTTTTGTTGGATAAAATTACTAAAAAAAAACCTTTTGCAAATAGTTAGCTATCAAAACAGGCTTAGGCAGCTCATGCAAATCGGCAAAGGTATGGACTTTTAACACATCTGTTGCACATAACTGTTGCCAGAACGCGGTTGATTCAACTGTTAGATGTACAAACTGCACTTGCAGGATTTGATGCGTCAGTTGGTGTTTGTACTTGTCTGAAATAGCCTTAATGCGCAGCGGCAGATCGCCAACCGGATTCCCTATCGCAAGTCCTTGCAAAGGCAATAAGTCTGCGATCTGCGTGTAAATCAATTGCGCAAGCGGATCTGAGGCACGCTCTGCTATCTCGACCATTGGAAAGTCGTATAATCCTTGCCATATATCACCTGTGCCTCGCTCTTTGAGGAGTACATGTTTATCGTATTCCAGCAGGAAATAGACAAACTGCCGCTGTTTGATTTTGATTTTCTTTTCTTTAACAGGCAACTGCTGCTGCATTTGGTGCAAACGCGCATAACAATGCTGTTCAAAGATACACGTGTTGCAACTTGGAGCAACGGGCGTGCAATGCGTTGCTCCAAACTCCATGATTGCCTGATTATATATCGAGGGTGCTACTGCGGGATAATTTTTCAGCAATAATTCCTGCGCATATTGTGCAAAAAACTGCTTGCCTTTGTGCGAGGCAATGTCTTCGGTGATTCCGTACAAACGAGACAGTACCCGATACACATTGCCATCTACCACCGCTACAGGCTCATCAAAGGCAAAAGAAGCAATGGCTGCTGCCGTGTAAGGACCAATGCCTTTTAGCCCAATCAACTTGGCATACGATTGAGGGAACTTTCCAGCATACTGTGCTGCAATCATCCGGGCAGTTGCGTGCATATTGCGCGCCCGCGAATAATAGCCCAGACCTTGCCATAAACGCAAAACTTCCTGTTCAGAAGCGGCGGCAAGTTCTTGTACAGAGGGGTATCTGTTTACAAATTTTTCATAGTAGGGGAGTCCCTGTGCAACGCGGGTTTGTTGCAAAATGACTTCCGAAAGCCAGATTAAGTAAGGATCTTTAGTAGCGCGCCAAGGCAGGTCGCGTTTATGGAGTTCATACCAGTCAACGAGCGGCGACCCGAAATTAAAGGTCGTTGTCATATGCTGCAACTGCTATTCTTGCTTGATCCACTTAACAGGAATAGTCTTATTTTCGTGATTAATTGCCGTACCGCTCAGCAGCAAAGGCGACTTAAGTAATTTGAGATCATATTGAATATTTGCCGATCCGGTCTGATACTTATTATCGCGTATTTCCACCTGCATCCGCAGATGCTTGCCATCATATCCTACGCCACTGATGATATAGTTAGCGCGTCCTTTACAGGTAACAGCAAGTTTATCGCCACCCAGATATGCGATCTGGTACACATCGTTATACTGCACATCCTCCGATCCCCATTCTTCTTTCCACGAACCGGCAAGTCGCTGATAATCTTTCTTGATACTAAGGGTTCGGCACGAGACAGCGGTCAGCATCAATAGGAAAAGGAATGTTATCGGCCATGAATATGATGAGTTTTTCATAGTTTCTTGTAACGTGTACTCAAAATAAGAAGGATTTGACATATTGCCAAATCCTTCTTGTGCGTCATGTGATGCTTGATTGCCTTACTCAGCGGCAGGTGTTTCGAGCGTAGTAGTTTCTGCGGTATCTGTGGCAGATGTTTTTTTGCGCCCGCGACGAGTTTTCTTCGTAGTAGTTTTCTCTCCCGCAATCATTACGCTGTTGTAGTCCACCAATTCCATCATACACATATCAGCATTATCACCCAGACGAAAATCTGTCTTCAGGATGCGTGTGTAGCCTCCCGGGCGATCAACTACTTTGCGTGCAATCTCATCGAATAGTATGCGCACTGCATTTTTGTCTTGCAAATAAGCAAAAGCCATCCGACGGGAGTGTGTAGTATCTGTCTTTGACTTGGTGATCAAAGGCTCTATGAACTTACGCAGAGCCTTAGCTTTGGCAACTGTTGTATTGATTTTTTTATGAACAATCAGCGAAGCTGCCATATTGGAAAGTAACGCTTTGCGATGCGATGCGGTACGCCCCAAGTGGTTTATTTTTCTTCCGTGTCTCATGGTAATAATTAATCTTCGTCCAATCTGTATTTTGTTACGTCCATGCCGAAACTAAGATTTTTCTCATCAATGAGTTGCTCAAGTTCTGTCAATGATTTGCGTCCGAAATTGCGGAACTTCATCATATCAGAGATCTCCAACTGTACCAAATCGCCGAGCGTTTTGATGTCAGCAGCCTTCAAGCAGTTGTAAGCACGCACCGACAGATCCAAATCTGCAAGTGAAGTTTTCAACAGTTTGCGCATATGCAGATACTCCTCATCTACAGTTTCTTCCTCTTCCTGCTTGGGAGATTCAAAAGTAATTGTCTGATCTGCAAAAAGCATGAAGTGTTTGATAAGAATATTTGCTGCGCCCTTCAGTGCATCTTCAGGATGGATAGACCCATCGGTCTGTATTTCAAGTAAGAGACGCTCGTAATCAGTTTTTTGCTCCACGCGGGTGTTCTCAACGCTGTATTTCACATTGCGAATAGGCGTAAAGATAGCATCAATCGGAATGTAGCCAAAACTGTTATCTGCTACTCTATTTTCTTCAGCAGGAACATATCCACGTCCTTTGTCTAAATGGATATCCATTTCTAAAGAAACAGAAGGATCCAGATGACAAATAACGTGCTCTGGGTTGAGTATCTGAAACTGTTCTGTAGCACTGTTGAAATCGCCGGCAGTCAGCACTGACTTTCCTTTCACAGTAACTGTGAATTTGAGATCAGGATTATCTACCAGTCGCTTGAAACGAACCATTTTCAAATTCAGAACAATCTCAGATACATCTTCGACAACACCTTCAATGGTTGAAAATTCATGGAGCACACCATGTATTTTAAGGCCGATAATTGCGTAACCTTCCAATGAAGAAAGGAGGATGCGACGCAGAGCATTACCAATAGTAACCCCATAACCTTTTTCAAGAGGTTTGAATTCAAACAGACCGTGAAAATCGTCTGCCTTCTCCATCACCACTTTATCGGGCATTTGAAATGCTAAAATGGACATAGTTTACTCCTTACTTGTTTTTTGTTAAGCAACCTGATAACCAAAGAAAGTAATGTTATTTTGAATAAAGTTCAACGATGAGTTGCTCTTTAATGTTTTCTTGAATTTCTTCGCGCTCTGGCAGGTGAACAAATTTGCCTGTAAGTTCGGCAGCGTTCCATTCCAACCAAGGAAGTCTGTTTACGCGGCCGGTAACAGATTTGGTAATGACCTCCAGTGTTTTTGATTTCTCGCGCACAGCAATCACATCGCCAGGACGCAAAGAATATGAAGGAATATTTACCACCTCACCATTCACGGTAATATGTTTATGAGAAACTAACTGACGTGCAGCGCGGCGCGTAGGAGCAATGCCTAAGCGATAAACGATATTATCTAAGCGCGCTTCTAAAAGACGCAGCAAATTAGTACCGGTAACACCACCTAAACGAGATGCTCTCTCAAAAGTACGGCGGAATTGGCGCTCTAATACACCATAAATGTATTTCGCCTTCTGCTTTTCCATCAACTGGACAGCATATTCTGAAGACTTGCGCTTTTTTCCTCTACCGTGCTGACCTGGAGGATAATTTTTGTTTTTCAGTGCTTTACAAGGACCAAAGATAGGCTCGCCATAACGTCTTGCTATCTTTGATTTGGAACCTGTATATCTTGCCATTGGATTGTAAAAATTTTTGTTTCAATGTTGCATCTTACCGGGAAAGTAAGATTCAGCAATTCAACATTATTAAACATTAGAGAATTATACACGACGCTTTTTAGGAGGACGGCAGCCGTTGTGCGGCAACGGGGTAACATCTTTAATAAGTGTTACTTCGATACCTGAACTTTGAATGGTTCTAATAGCTGATTCTCGACCTGCACCGGGACCTTTAACAAAAACCTCTGCTTTGCGCATACCCAAATCGAAAGCTACTTTCGCACATTCTGCTGCTGCTGTTTGAGCTGCATATGGGGTGTTCTTTTTAGAACCCTTAAATCCCATTTTACCGGCAGAAGACCAGGAAATTACTTGGCCTGAATTGTTGGTAATAGAGATAATGATGTTATTGAAAGACGCTTTGATATGAACCTGACCAACGGGTTCAACCTGAACCACGCGCTTTTTGGCTTTGTCTTTTCTTTTAGATTGAGTTGCCATAATATTACAAGCCTAATTATTTCTTAGATGCTACTTTCTTGTTAGCTACCGTTTTACGCTTACCCTTGCGTGTGCGGGCATTGTTCTTTGTTTTCTGACCTCTTACAGGCAGACCTTTACGGTGGCGCAAGCCACGGTAACAACCAATATCCATCAGGCGCTTGATACTCAACTGTACTTCAGATTTGAGTTCTCCCTCTACCTTAAACTCGCCGTTGATTATATCGCGAATGGCTTTTGATTCTGCATCATTCCATGTAACAACTTTTCGATTGATGTCAACGCCGGCTTTATTCAAAATTTTCTTGGCAGCAGATCTGCCAATACCGTAAATGTAGGTAAGAGCAATCTCACCACGCTTGTTGTCTGGAATATCAACTCCGGAAATTCTTGCCATGATTCTTCAGAATGAATAAATCTTAATTAACCTTGTCTTTGCTTGAACTTAGGATTCTTTTTATTGATCACGTACAACTTACCCTTGCGACGGATCACCTTGCATTCAGCACTACGCTTTTTAATAGATGCTTTGACTTTCATGGTCGTGTGAATTAAAGTGCTTTATTACTTGTAACGGTAAACAATTCTTCCTTTCGTAAGGTCGTATGGAGACATTTCCAACTTGACCTTATCACCCGGTAAAATACGAATAAAGTTCATGCGCATTTTACCTGAAATATGGGCAATAATCTGATGGCCATTCTCGAGTTCTACCCGAAACATCGCATTGGACAATGCCTCTACTATTGTTCCGTCTAACTCAATATTCGATTGTTTTGGCATAATATCGGTTAAAATTTGAACAACTGCTCAATATATTCAAAACTGGTTAGAACTTGTACCTCGTTGTTGTAAAGTGCGACTGTATGTTCGAAATGTGCAGAAGGTTTTCTATCTCTGGTTCGGATCGTCCAACCGTCTGCTTCGTGTACTACATCCCGCTTTCCAAGGTTAATCATAGGTTCAATGGCTAACACCATTCCATTTTGGATTTTTACACCTGATCCTCGCTTGCCATAGTTAGGCACTTGCGGATCTTCGTGTAGGGCTTTGCCTAACCCATGTCCTACCAACTCCCGAACTACTGAAAAACCGTGTGCTTGAACATAACTCTGTATCGCAAAACCAATATCTCCAATGCGGTTACCAACTGCCATCTTAGCTATTCCTTCATAAAGAGACTGCTTAGCAACTTTCAACAGTTTCATTACTTCTGCACTGACCTCTCCTACAGGATACGTAAATGCACAATCTGCATGATAACCATTCATGTACACACCGCAATCAATGGAAATAATATCGCCCGATCGCAAACGGTAATCATTTGGTATGCCATGTACGACTGTTTCATTGACAGAGATACACAAAGATGCAGGAAAACCATTGTAGTTGTAAAATGAAGGAACTGCACCATTATCTCTAATATACTCCTCTGCAAGTTTATCTAACTCTTTCGTTGTAACACCTTCTCTTACTAATTTAGCCACTTCCCCGTGTACTTTGCTCAGCAAAGCACCACTTTGCCTAATTCCTTCTAAGTCAGCAGCGTTTTTATAGTAAATCATAAAAATGTGTTAAGCAACAGCAACATTACCTGCCCGACCTTTCACTTTGCCAGTCTTCATCATGCCCTCGTAGTGGCGCATTAACAGGTAGCTTTCAATTTGCTGAAGGGTATCCAGAATAACACCAACCATAATCAAAAGTGAAGTGCCGCCATAAAACTGCGCAAACTCCATATTGACACCGGCTATGCTGGCAAAAGCTGGCATAATGGCAATAACAGCAAGGAAAACAGCGCCGGGTAATGTAATTCTGTCAATGATATGACTGATGTAATTTGAAGTATCCTCTCCCGGTTTTACCCCCGGAATAAAACCTCCATTGCGCTTCATTTCATCGGCTAATTGCGTCGGATTAACCGTGATAGCAGTGTAGAAGAAAGTAAACACGATAATCAAAACGGCAAACAACAGATTGTACTGCCATGAAGTAAAGTCTGAGAATGTCGTAGCAATGTAATTAGCCCAGTCGTAGCGATCGGCAAGCGTTGAGGCCAACAAAGACGGCAAAAACATTAAGGACTGCGCAAAGATGATTGGCATTACACCTGCAGAGTTGATCTTCAGTGGCAAATAAGAACGCTGTGCACCGAGCATAGATAGCTTCTTACTTCTTGCTCCCGCACCTGCAATTTGCTTAGCATATTGTACAGGAATGCGACGCACAGCTTGAGTAATCAATACAACTGCCATTACTACAAAGAACAGCGCGACCAATTCCAACACAAATAGCAACAAACCTGCCGAACCACGTGAAGCACTCTCAGCAACAATTGCAGCAGGGAAACGAGAAACAATACCAATCATAATTAGCATCGAAATACCATTGCCGATACCTTTTTCAGTAATTCTCTCACCCATCCACATACAGAATATGGTGCCTGATGTAAGGATGATCATAGAACTAATGGTAAATGCTGTTCTATCAATCACAACAGCTTCGGGCTGTGGTTGAATGATTGTCCCTGCAATGTAAGCTGAAGACTGAACCAATGTGATTAATATTGTCAAAAGACGTGTAATCTGATTCATCTTCTTGCGTCCTGACTCTCCTTCTTTTTGCATCTTTTGGAAGTAAGGAACAGCTACAGTAAGCAACTGTATAACGATAGATGCAGAAATGTAGGGCATGATTCCAAGTGCAAAAATTGATGCTCTGGAAAATGCCCCACCCAGTAAGGTGTCTAACAGACCTAAAATACCTGCAGAGGAACCGCCGCTTGAAAGCATCGCCGGATCTAAGCCGGGTAACACTATGTAAGAACCTAAACGAAAGATCACCAAAAAGCCTAAGGTGAATAAAATTCTGTTTTTAAGTTCCTCAATAGAGAAAATATTCTTTATGGTAGTGAAAAACTTATTCATGAGCGGCGATTGATTAATTAGAGCTTGATAACTTTCCCACCGGCTTTCTCAATATTTTCGACTGCAGAAGCAGAAAACGAATGAGCTGTTACCTCAACTGCAGATGTAAGTGTTCCCTTACTCAAAATCTTAACTAAATCTTTCTTGGCAACCATTCCATTCTGATACAGAAAGTCAAGAGTAATGGAAGTAGTTCCTGTTTTGTCCACAATAGCTTGGATGTCTCCTAAATTGATCGCTTTGTATGCTATGCGATTAGGATTTTTGAAGCCAAACTTTGGAACACGGCGTTGCAAAGGCATCTGACCGCCCTCAAAGCCTAACTTTTGGCTGTAACCTGAGCGAGACTTAGCACCTTTATGACCACGTGTGGAAGTACCACCTTTGCCGGATCCATGACCACGACCTAAGCGCACTTTCTTGAAAACAGAACCTTTTGCAGGCTTTAATTCATGTAGTTTCATTGTAATCTTTCGATTAAAGCACTCTGAAATGACTATTTAACTTCTTCAACGCGAACCAAGTGCGCTACAGTACGAACCATACCCAGAATCTGAGGATTTGCCTCTTTTTCTACTGTGCGGTTGATCTTACCCAAACCAAGAGAGATAATCGTATCTTTTTGGTTTTGCGGACGCTTAATGGTGCTTCTGATTTGTGTAATTCTGATCTTTGCCATGACTACTATCCGTTAAACACCTTAGATAATGAAACGCCTCTTTGCTGGGCTACTGTTTTGGGATCGCGCATCTTACACAATGCGTCAATAGTAGCTTTTACCACATTGTGTGGATTAGAAGAGCCTTTTGATTTTGCTAATACATCAGTGATACCGGCCGACTCCAATACTGCGCGCATTGCACCACCTGCAATTACACCCGTACCTGCCGCAGCAGGCTTTAATAACACTTTACCTCCACAAAATTTACCTTCTACAGCATGAGGTACAGTACCTTTAATTACAGGAACCTTGACAAGGTTTTTTTTAGCGTCATCAATTGCTTTTGTAATTGCATCAGTTACCTCGTTAGCCTTGCCCAAGCCATAGCCAACTACACCTTTGCCGTCACCTACAACTACGATAGCTGCAAAGCTAAAACGACGACCACCTTTTACGACTTTAGCCACGCGATTGATTGCCACTAACTTATCAGTCAGTTCGATTTCGCTAGCTTTAAAACTTCTAATATTTGCCTGATACATCGTTCTATTTTTTAGAATTTGAGACCTCCCTCGCGAGCACCTTCTGCCAGAGATTTAACATTGCCATGATATAAATAGCCGTTACGATCAAATACGCTCCGGCTGATACCTTGCTGAATAGCGCGTTCTGCCAGTTTTTTACCTACTTCTTTGGATAAGGCAACATTTATTGAACGCTTGTCGCTTATTTCACGAGAGGATGCACTTGCTAAAGTTACACCTTTTTCATCGTCAATCAACTGAGCGTAGATAGCCGTATTACTGCGAAATACAGTGAGACGGGGCACACTCGCCGTACCACTGATACGGGCACGGATGCGCTTCTTAATTTTTTGTCTTCTGAGTTCTTTCTGATTTCCCATTGTATTGTCAGGTCAAAAGACTATTTCTTAGCAGCAGCTTTACCAGCTTTGCGGCGAATAGCTTCGTTAACAAACTTAATACCTTTTCCTTTGTATGGTTCCGGTTTGCGGAATGAGCGCAATTTAGCTGCGATTTGTCCCACTAATTGCTTATCAATTCCTTCCAGCGTTACTACGGGAGGCTTACCTCTCAGCGTTTCTGCACTTACTTTTACTTCATTAGGAACCGCGAAAACAATATTATGAGAGTAGCCAAGACTCAACTGCAATAACTGTCCATTGGCTTCAGCTTTGTAACCTACACCTACCAGCTCCATTTGCTTTTTAAAGCCTTCATTTACACCGATTACCATGTTGTTTAGCAGCGAACGATACAAACCATGCAAGGCCTTGTGGCGCTTTTGATCGGTTGGACGCTCCACAAGCAACTCGTTACCTTCTACTTTAACAGTTATATCAGCATCTACTCGCTGAGAAAGCGTACCTTTAGGGCCTTTAACTGTTACTGTATTATCGGCAGCAATATCCACTGTTATTCCTGCGGGAAGTACAATTGGTTTTTTTCCTATACGCGACATAGTCGTATCAGTTTTAGTACACGTAACAAATTACTTCTCCACCTACGTTCAGTTCTCTTGCTTCTTTGTCTGTGATTAGACCTTTAGAAGTTGAGATTATTGCAATACCAAGACCATTCAATACGCGAGGCAGTGTATTAGACTTGGTATATTTGCGTAAACCGGGCTTACTCACACGCTCTAAGTGAACGATTGCCGGTTGTTTAGTTACAGGGTGGTATTTCAGTGCGATTTTAATCACACCTTGCGGTCCTGCTTCCTCAAACTTATAACTTTGGATATAACCTTTGTTGTATAACAACTTAGTGATTTCCTTCTTCAGTTTTGATGCAGGTATCTCTACCACCCGATGATTAGCACGGATGGCATTTCTCAATCTTGTCAGATAGTCGGCTATTGGATCAGTCATTGCCTTATAAATTTTGCTTTCGTTGATGGCTTTCGCCTAACAGAAAGGTATGATTCTACTTTAAAAATAAAGGTTAAACCAGACAAACTTGTAATTACCAACTTGCCTTTGTTACACCCGGTATTCTACCGTCAGATGCCATATCGCGGAATAAAACACGCGAGATACCGAACTTACGCATATAGCCACGAGGCCTGCCGGTAATTTTACAACGATTGTGTAAGCGAACTTTAGAAGAGTTGCGCGGTAGCTTATCTAATGCTTCCCAGTCGCCTGCTTTTTTCAACTCTTCTCTCTTCTTTGCGTATTTAGCTACCAAATTGGCTCTTTTTCTTTCGCGTGCCTTTACAGATTCTTTTGCCATGCTAAGCGATTATTTTTGATTTTTAAATGGCATACCTAGTGCTGCTAACAGTGCGCGGCTTTCTTCATCGGTCTGAGCAGTAGTAACAAAAGTGATGTCCATACCGGAAATCTTGTTAACTTTGTCAATACTGATCTCAGGGAAGATAATTTGCTCTTTCACACCAAGCGTGTAGTTGCCGCGACCATCGAAACCGCTGTCGCTAATACCGCGGAAATCGCGTACACGGGGAAGTGCTACTGTTGCCAGACGATCTAAGAACTCATACATACGGTCACCGCGCAATGTTACACGAGCACCAATCGGCATATTCTCACGTAACTTAAAGTTTGAAATTGCTTTACGCGACTTTGTAGGTACAGCTTTTTGTCCGGCAATAGATGTAAGTTCTTCCACGCCAATTTCTACCAGTTTCTTATCTGCTACCGCTTGACCAATGCCTTTGTTGATACAAATTTTAACTAACTTAGGCACTTGCATTACTGATTTGTATGCAAATTTTTCTTTCAGCGCAGGGACTACCTCATTAAGGTACTTCTCTTTTAATCTCGGTTTAGCCATTGTTCTTGATGGTTTCGCCTGATTTTTTTGAATATCTTTCCAATTTACCGGCTGCATTCTTGCGGCGACCGATGCGTGTAGCTTTTCCTGTTTTAGGATCAACGAGCATTAGGTTGCTAATATGAATGCTAGCCTCTTTTTCTACAAATCCACCTTCAGGATTTTGGTTAGAAGGTTTTACAGCACGCTTTACAACGTTCAGACCTTCCACGATAGCACGCTGCTTTTCTACCAGCATTTTGGTAATTGTTCCGGTTTTACCTTTTTCATCTCCGGCAATCACCATTACCTGATCTCCACGACGAACGTGAAACTTCTGAGGCTTTGGGGCGGTTTTCTTCATTGTCTTGTCCTCCTTATGCTGATTAGAGTACTTCAGGGGCTAACGAAACGATTTTCATAAATTGCTTCTCGCGCAACTCGCGCGCTACCGGTCCGAAGATACGAGTACCGCGGGGTTCGTCCTGATTGTTCAGAAGAACAACAGCGTTATCATCAAAACGGATATAGGAACCGTCCTTACGGCGAACTTCTTTCTTTGTACGTACAATTACTGCCTTTGCAACTGTGCCTTTCTTCACACTGCTTGAAGAAATGGCAGACTTCACAGTAACTACTACTTTGTCTCCTATGCTCGCATAACGTTTGCGGGTGCCGCCCAAAACGCGGATTACCAGAACTTCTTTAGCCCCGCTATTGTCAGCTACATTGAGCCTTGACTCTTGTTGTATCATTGCTCTTCTCTTTTGAGATTACTTCGCTCTTTCGATAATTTCAACTAAACGCCAGCGTTTCAACTTGCTAAGCGGGCGGGTTTCCATAATTTTTACGGTATCCCCTTCTAAACACTCGTTGCGTTCATCGTGAGCAACGAATTTGGTCGTTTTCTTCATGAACTTGCCGTAAGCAGGGTGCTTCACGCGGCGCTCTACCGATACGACAATGGATTTGTCCATCTTATTACTTATCACGACCCCTGTACGGGTTTTTCTCAGGTTTCTTGCTTCCATTTTGTATGGCTCCGATTTATTTACCTTTTTTAGCAGATAAAATGGTGTTCAATCTTGCAATTTCACGCTTGACATTGCGTAATTGCATTGGGTTTTCTAACTGAGAAACAGCATGTGAAAAACGCAATCTGCGCAGCCTTGCACTGGCTTCCTGAATTCTGTTTTCTAAATCTTGCACAGAAAGTTTATGTAATTGAGCGTACTTCTTCATAGTTGTTACGCAGATTATAGATTACCTTTTAGTTCGTTTGCAACCACAAATTTGGTAGTGATCGGCAACTTTTGTGCGGCCAGGCGCAGCGCTTCTTGTGCCAAGGCAATATCTACACCACCTGCCTCAAATAAAATAGTACCCGGTTTCACAGGGGCTACCCAGTATTCCGGCGCACCTTTACCTTTTCCCATACGCACCTCTGCAGGCTTCTTAGTAACAGGTTTGTCAGGAAATATGCGAATCCATACCTGACCCTCGCGTTTCATGGCTCTTGTCATGGCAATACGAGCCGCTTCTATCTGACGCGCTGTAATCCAGCCGGGCTCTAAGGCTTTAATACCGAATTCGCCAAAAGCCAAAGTATGTCCGCGATGCGCTACGCCTTTCACGCGACCTTTTTGCTGCTTTCTGAATCTTGTCCTTTTCGGTTGTAACATGGCTACAAACGTTGTTTATCTATTACTTCAACGCGGCATTCGCCGTTTTGATAAAAATTTAAGCCCAGAAGAATCTCGTGCCTTGAATTATCAAGGCGCTACGAAATGCGAGCGATAAGTCTAAAAACTAAAACTTGATTTGTCTAACAGGACTTTTGCTCGTGTCGCTTACAAGCAGAGTTTCCTATCGCTTACGATTTGGGACTGCAAAGATAGCTCACTATTTCTACTATCCAAACATTGCCTGAAATATTTTCAAGAAAATGAGGCAGATATGAAATTTTAGCACCAGCCTCCGCACGATGCCATACACCTACACCATAACAAGCGAATTGGATATAATCAACCCAAAATGTTAATTTACCCTAAAATATGACCATAGACAGCCATTTTGCGTATAATATAAGAACTTCTTATGCCTACTACATGACACACGCTTTTACGCCAGCGTTTTCTACATTTTAACTACTTAAAAAACAAGTATTTATATGCATCGATACAACATACTCTGGGCTGATGACGAAATTGATTTGCTCAAACCGCATATCCTCTTCCTTTCCAAAAAAGGCTATGACATTACGCCCGTGAACAGCGGCGCAGATGCGCTGGAAAAGTTCGGGGAGCAGTCTTATGACGTGATTTTTCTGGATGAAAACATGCCCGGCATGAGTGGGCTGGAAGTTCTTTCACAAATTAAAACCATTCGCCCGCATATTCCGGTGGTGATGATTACCAAAAACGAAGAGGAAACCATCATGGAGGAAGCCATCGGCTCCAAAATAGACGACTACCTCATCAAGCCCGTCAATCCTAATCAAATTCTGCTGTCCATCAAAAAACTGCTTGACCAGAAGCGCATCATCGGCGAAAAAACCACTCAAAGCTACCAGCAGGATTTTCGCAACATTATGATGGCTTTCAGCGAGGAAATGAACCACGACGAGTGGGCAGAAGTCTATAAAAAGCTGATTTACTGGGAGCTGGAAATGGAAAATACGGGCAACCCAAGTATGGCAGACGTACTGAAAATGCAAAAAGAGGAAGCCAACGCCAACTTTGCCAAGTTTATCATGCGCAACTACGAGCAATGGCTCAACAATGCAGACATTGACAAACCGATGATGTCGCATCAGTTGCTGCGCAAGAAACTATTCCCCAAACTGACCAACGAGCCTACGTTCTTCTTCCTGATAGACAACCTGCGCTACGACCAGTGGAAGGTACTGGAGCCGCTGCTGGCTGAATATTTCAACTTGGAGCAGGAAAGCACCTACTACTCAATCCTTCCGACAACAACCGCCTTTGCCCGCAATTCTATTTTTGCCGGAGTGCTGCCTGTGGAACTGGAAAAAATCATCCCGAACTTTTGGCAGGACAACGAAGACGAGCGTGCAAAAAATAACAACGAAAAGGAGTTTTTACAGTACCAACTGAAACGCAACCGTCTGGAAAACATCAAGTTCAGCTACCACAAAATCATTCACCAGAGCCAAAGCAAGGCGCTGGTGGAAAGTTTCAGCAACCTGCTGCATAACCAACTGAATGTGGTAGTCTATAACTTCGTGGACATGCTCTCTCACGCCCGAACCGATACGGAAATGATTCGCGAATTGGCTCCTGATGAGGCGGCGTATCGTTCTATCACCAAATCGTGGTTTCTGCATTCGCCGCTGGTGGATATGGTGCGCAAGATTGCCGAGAAAAAATGCCGCCTGATTATCACGACCGACCACGGGACTATCCGCACCACGAAGCCCTACAAAATCATCGGCGACAAAAATACCAATACCAATTTGCGCTACAAGCAGGGCAAAAATCTGGACTACGACAAAAAGAACGTATTCGTATGCCGCAAACCGGAAGTGCTGCACCTGCCTAAACAGAACGTATCTACCTCATACGTATTTACGACGGAGGACTACTTCTTTGCCTATCCGAATAACTACAATCACTACGTAAAGTACTACAAGGATACCTTCCAGCACGGCGGTATCTCATTAGAGGAAATCATTATTCCGTATGTAGAATTGATGCCGAAGTAGGACATCTTACCAATGAGATTGAACGCAAATACAAGCGGATTTCACAGATAAGCTCGGTTTTTTATCCGTGTCAATCTGTGAAATCCGCCATAATCAGTGTTTAGATATTTGGAATGACTTATGTCGGGAATATGGCACTTTGCCGCTATTTGTCATAATGGAACTTGCAGGAAAGTATGGTGATAACTCCATCTTCCATTTTAATACGCCGCGACCAATAGCCGCTTAACTCATATTTCAGAGGTTCTGGCTGTCCGATTCCCTCAAATGGTGTTTTTGAAATTTCACGAAGCAGCTTCATAATTTTGGCAGCTATACGAGGATTTGTTTCAATCTAACTTTCAAATTGCTCAAATGCCGTTTCGCTAAACTGAATGACAGGCATTATTACTCGGCGTTATAGCTTTCAAAAAACTTTTCTGAATCAAATGATATTACTCGCCCCTCATTAATTTCCTTCATAGATTGCAGCAGGTGTTGTTTGTTAGCCTCCGAAGACAACAAATAATCCGTTTCGCCTACTGTATCCGCAATAACGGTCAAACGGATATGCCTCTGTCCAAAAAGTTCTTTCAGGCGATTGAAAAACTCAACATCCAATTCATCAATATCTAATTCAAAAGTAGCCCGCATATAATCTCTGATTTCTTATCCGGTACTAAAATACAAAAATAGCCTCCCAAAGACATGCTTTCGGAGACTGAAAATTATCGCATATACATGGACACTCTCTGTCGGGGCGGAGGGCGCGTACCTGACGACCCGATTCCGAAGTAGGAATAATCAAGCAAAAAGATCAGGGTCGCGTTCCAGCAGTAAAATTGCATGTTGCGGTACAATAAAATAACGCTGTCCGCCGTACATTAGCTCGTAGGCTGATTTTTGCAGAAACAAAGCCAAATCGCCTTCCTTTGCTTGTAAAGGAAGGTATTTTACTTTCTCTTCGGGCGCTTTCCATGGTTCATCTTCGTCGGTTGGTAGCGGAATCGGGATACCGGGTCCTACTTTTATTACATAACCACTCTGGATGCGCTCGTTTTCCTGTACGCTTGGCGGCAGGTATAGCCCACTTTCGGTACGATCGGCAGGCGATTTAGGCTTGATCAGCACACGATCGCCTACCACAATTATTTTATCTAAATTGTCCACAAAGAAACGGGTTGTTTACTGGATTGTATCCTATATTGAACAGCAATAGTTGTACAGTTTCATATTCTTCAGCTAAGGGCTGACAGGATGTCAGGAAATTGCCTCATGATGACCCTGTGCTGCCTGCCAATTTGAAGTTCCTATCCTACCAAAAAATAATATACAATGCCGCAATAGCCCCTGCAATCAGTGTCGCACCAATATTGAAAGTCGGGCTGGTGCGGAGCAGCGCCGCATCAATGGTGATGCCTTTCGGGTTGTCTTTGCTGCGGCTGTCCATCAGGCTAATAGCGATAATACCTCCTGCCAGCATGAGGAAAACAACTCCCATGCGGTCAATGAAAGGCAGCGCGGGCAGCAGTTGTTTGAGCAGCGCCGAGAGCGGAATCGTCGCAATAGCGGCGAACAGCGCGGCAGTGGCGGTGGTGCGCTTCCAGAAAAAACCAAAGAGGAAAATTGCCACCACGCCCGGCGAAACAAAGCCCGTGTACTCCTGAATGAATTGAAATGCTTGGTCTAAAGCGCCCAGCGCAGGAGCTACGAAGGCTGCCACCGCAAAAGCAATCAGCGCTACGATGCGCCCTGTTTTTACCAGATTAGCCTCCGAAGCGGTTGGATTGATAAAGTTTTTGTACAAGTCCATTGTAAAAATAGTCGCCGTGCTGTTTGCCATAGAAGCCAGCGAGGAGACAATCGCCGCAGCCAGCGCCGCAAATGCCAGCCCTTTCAGCCCAACAGGTAGCAGGTTCAACAGCGCGGGGTAGGCTTTGTCAGACTTGACAATGCCCGTCGCCGCGTCGGTCATAGCGGTGGTGAAAGCACCTGCGCCTCCTTCTTTCATCACTACCACATAAGCTGCAATGCCCGGAATCACTACGATCAGCGGCATGAGCAGTTTTAGAAAGCCCGCGAAAATGACACCTTTTTGCGCCTCGTCTAAACTTTTGGCAGCTAGCGCACGCTGTGTGATGTACTGGTTGCAGCCCCAATAGTTGAGGTTGGCAATCCACATGCCGCCGATGAGTACGCTCAGACCGGGCAAATCCAGATATGCATCTTTTTTACCGCCCGAACCGTCGGGAATCATCATTTGTCCTTCGGAAAAAATCATATGAAAGTGTTCGGGCGCTTTTTGGCGCAACGCTGTTAAGCCTGTCCAAACATCGCCGCCGCCTACCAAGTCAAGCGCGAGGTAGGTAGTCGCCAAGCCGCCTGCTACAAGAAACACGACCTGCACTACGTCCGTCCATGCCACCGCCATCAAGCCGCCATAAATAGAATAGACAATCGCCAGCGCGGAAAGCCCGATAACGGCGTAAATCATCGGCACATCCAGCACGGTGTGCAAAGTCAATGCACCCAGATAAAGTACAGAAGTCAGGTTCACAAATACATACACCAACAACCAGAAAACCGCCATCGTTGTCCGCACGCGGCTATCATAACGCGATTCCAGAAACTGCGGCATAGTATAAATGCCCGTTTTGAGGAATACGGGCAGGAAAAATTTACCCACCACGAGCAGCGTTGCGGCAGCCATCCACTCGTAGGTAGAAATAGCCAGCCCCATCGCAAAGCCCGAACCCGACATGCCGATAAATTGCTCGGCGGAAATATTGGAAGCAATCAGCGATGCGCCAATCGCCCACCATGGGAGCGACTGGCTCGCCAGAAAGTAATCTTTGGAATCTTTTTCGTGTCCTTTCTTTTCGCGGGAAACCCACAGCCCGATGGCTACAATGGTAATGCAGTAGGCAACAAATACGATGTAATCAATTTGCGTCATATCGTGTGAAGTTGGAATGTTTTTTCATTTCTGTACTTCACAACAATACGAAGTTTTCATTTGGCAGGCAAATTTTGGGTTTCACAGGTTTTACAACAAGCATTAGCACACGGATAAAAGCGGATTACGCTGAATAACGCAGATTTAATGAATAAAAACAGCGTTTATCCGTGTTATCTGCCCAAATCCGTGTACTCTTTGCATTTACACATGTATCGCTTGCGCTTCCTGC